>NZ_JALKBW010000002.1 GCF_023017165.1 Gordonia alkaliphila | reverse complement strand
AAGCGCCTCCGTGGTGGTGGGGTTGAGCAGCCCGCTGAACATCGCCCTGCGGGCGATTCTGAACCCGAAAACACCCCGTTCCGGGTTCACGAACCAGCCCTACCGCGCCCCTGTTATAGGCGCCGCAAGCGGCTCCAATAACCCAAAACAACCCGGCGCAAGCGCCGGGAATAAGCCCTGAACAATCCCCAATAAATGCGGTAAACACACGCACCGAATGGGAGCTCTTCATGCCTCTAATGCTACCCCATAAACGGCGCATTAAGAACTCGCAGAAGGCCCGTCCGGGCGCCGATAAACTGCCCCACACCACCCAATCGCCAGGCAGCTACCGCCCCCGGAGCTACATCCGTTTTCCGCGGAAAACACCACCCGCAAACCTTCACCGCAGCCGACGACAGTACGCCTACGCCCGACCTCTGCCCACGTGCCGCCAGTGCGCCGGACCCCTCCGTGCCTCCGCTGCAATCCGAGTTCGTCGTCCCTACCGCCGCCCCACAACGTCGGCACACATGATAGTGATTCGCCTCCACCGTGAACGATGGAGCGCTCTCACCCCAACAGGGGTAGATCGCATCAGCTCTCACTGCACAGAACTACCACCGCGGGGAACACGTCGGCGCGGGGGCGCTCCCCGCTAGAGACATGCTGCGCGGACTTGAAAACATCGACCCCCTGCGGGTCTCCTGCGAATGTGTCGACTCGGGCCAGTCCCTCGACTACGGAAACCGATCGGACCCCGTAGTCACCAACGGGCTCGTCGATCCCCTCGAACACAACCGGCATAGCAGGGTCGAGAGCACCTAGTTCAGCCACTAAGTCACCGACAGTCAGCGTCCGACTACTACGGTCGGCGGCGAGCCACTCTTGACGGCCAGCCTCGACAGCGCATTCGCCATTGGCGATGGAATCGCTCATCAGATCATCCTCCATGGTTCGTGCTACCTACCTTATTCAATATGTGGACTAGACGCGCGCGGCCGGATACGTGGCAAACAAGGCCCTCGGACTTCCCGCCGAACGACTCTTCGAATCGCGGCACCGCCGCTCTCGTAACACGAACCAGACCCTAGAACTCCGCAACCTGGCACGAAGTCCGTCGGCACGACGCCCGCGTACCGGAGGCCCCCCAGCGGGCAGGATGTCCGCACGGAACCCCGAGTGCGCCAGACCGCAGATCGAATCGAGCCCGTTACCGTCGCTGCTATCTAGAGCGACCCACCCGGCCGGCACTGCGACAGTCGAGGCTCACCAGACGAACACCGGTCAAATGCGGTTCCACAGGTATGGACTGTTGAATGTGCCCGGATCGCAGATATTAATCATCGTCGCCCAGAACGGCCAAATGACCACATCGTGCGCCAGCCCGAAGGTGAGCGACGAGTTCACCGGCAGAGAGAGCGACACTTCGAATCCCGGCTCGTCGCCAACTCCACCGTCTTCGATTTCGATCGTATCGAGGACCTCCGCCGAAATCGATGTCTCCGCCGCAAGGATCGCCTTGATCGCGGCCTTGGCTCGATCGAGCGCAGAGGCCGTGAGCCACCCGTCCACGAGGTCCTTCTCAGCGATGTGCTTGCACTCGTTGGCAAACGCAAGGCTCTCGCAGAATATGATCTCGTGATAGTCACGGTCAGTGTCTGCGGTCACAATGTATGCGCGGGGATCGTCCATTCCGACGTCGTCAAGCTGGAGTCGATCCAGTCCGAAAAGATCGGCGAGGGGTTTGTCCCAGTATTGGTTGATGTTGATCATGCAGTTCTACCGTTCTTCTTCATGGAGCCCACCGCCAGGCCCTCTTGACGCCAGTCATCTGGTCAGCACTGGGCGAGGATATGTCCAGCGTTGGCGCTCACACTGCCGGCACTCCTGGCAATCGATCCCGACTACTTCACACCGCGCCCCACGCGCGAGTACTTCGAGACCACGTTCTTCACCCACCCCGACGGACACACCCGCCGGCTGATCTGGAGTAAAACTTCTGGCATGCGGGAAACGTGCATTCTCACCCCCGTACTATCGATCGTCATCAACCCACGCCGCCAAAGTGTCCACGTTCCCGCGTAGCCGCAGCACCGCTGCGTACCGCGGGCCGACGACAGTTCCGTCTGCAATGGCCGCGGCCTGATCCGCAACCACCCGCGCCAGCTCCTCCACCTGAGCCTCCGTCGCCTCCACTAGACTTCACTCCATTCGCGATTCATTCCCGTGCAACCTTCTTCACTTCAGAGGCCACCTTCTGGCCCGTTACAGCAGGCTGCGAATCTCGGCGCGCAGGGCCTCCACGCGGCCCGCCCAGTAGACGATGCCCTTCATGTCCACCAGCCCGGACTCATGTTCCAGCAGCCATGCGACATTGTGCTTGGCGGTAGCTAGTTCGACCATCTTTTCCTCCACGGTCATTCCTTTCCTTGTGCTCCTGAATCCGGTTCGGACTCGTGCCCTGGCGCGGAGTCGAACCGCACCCCTCCTCCAAGCAGGGCGACTTGCTGGGGACGCCGTGACGATTCAACCGGGGCAGAGCCGCCTTGCGGTGACCGCCACCCGGGGGGGCAGCTCACGCGGAAGGCCCCCGCATTTCACCGCCTCTCGGCGAGGAATTCGTCGATCACAGCATTGATCTCTTCTTCGGTCGCTGACGCAGGGTGTGCGATAATTACCATGGTCAGGGTTTTCGGGATATTGATCGGATCGTTGTACCACCATCCGATGGTGCCGGATGTCTTCATTTTCCGCCACGGTAGGAATAGTTCCCATCCGCGTTGTGAGGCCATGATGTCGACGCCAGCCTGCCGTTTGGCTCGATCGATGTCAGGGTACGTACCATTCGACAGGAACTTCTGTACTTCCTGACCCTCTTCGAAAGCACCAATGCTGTAGGTGAATTCCTTGCTCACTTCTTCTTCCTTCCAGGTTGTCTGTGGGCGCGGTGATACAGCCGCGCTATCGGCCGTAGGGGAAGCGTTGGTCGTCCGGCAGGTCATCACCTTGCCGATCGCAGCAGAATCCGAACCATGCTTCGTCGTCGGTATCGGGGTCTCGGCGGACGATGACGTCAGCCTGGCGGCCGCAGGAGCCGCAGTGCGCGACGTGCGAAGGCGACACATAAGTCTTGACGAAGGGGCCGGACTCGTCTGTCCCCTCCTCATCGGGAATTCCTGCACCAATGTAGATCGGTTCGCTGCTCATTCTTGGTCTCCTTCGTGATTGCGGTGACGGCAGGATATCGAGCACTCCGGACAGCCCTCTTTCGTACTCCGACGCCGTCTCCCGAACTGGAGAGTGGACGTCAGGGACTAGCCTGTGCTCCTCAGAGCACTGTCGGGCGTTTTTGCGTCTTCTCGTGTGAGCGCAGTGTGGCCTAGTTCTGCTCTTGCCACGCCTGCCAGAGCATGTCCGTTCCAGAGCGCAGGCCTTCGTCGTGTCCCCAGCTTTTGAGCGCGACAGACTTCCCGTTGGTGGTGATCCAGGCAGCGAAGATACTGATCCCGAAGTCAGCGCGAAGATCCGCCGCCAGCTCCGCGTGCCCGCGATCGCTGAGCATATTCAGGTTCACCGTCACATACCCCTCCCACCCGGCGTCGCCCGGCTGCCCGCCGCGGGAGGCACTCAGGCCTTCTGTGTAATCGGAGTTGGAGACGTCCTGGCTGGTGAGCCACGCGGCCTCCGCAAGATCGTTCTCATACGTGAGCGTCGGCGCCATTCCCAGGATCCTCTCGCTTGATCAATATGTTGGATCGACCGTAGCGAACGCCCCGGACAGCGTTGGGGCGCCGTCCATGCAGGCACTGGGGCAATGGAGCCGGAACTCCCGTCGGCGCCGCCTGCCACAGGCCTCGCGTGCCGCGCGGCGACAGGTACCAAAAGGACGCCCCGCGGCCCTCGATCGGCCCAGTGTGAGGCGCCCTCGCCCTCCCGCCTGAATCTACGCTTCTGCCCGCGCGCCCGGGCCGACCCGAAGATGTCGGCAATTCTCGGTACTGTGAGAACTATCCCGACCCTCATAACTTTGACAAGGATAAGCCCGCAGTATGCCCACCCACCGAGCCGTCCCCGCCCCCCACAACCAGCATGTGCTCGGAAAAGATGTCCCCCGCGAAGACACCCAACGACTAGTCGGCATCGTCGATGCTCCCTCCGACTGTGACCACCCGGATGACGCTGGCTGGGGCAACACCTACTTCAGCCTCCGGCTACTCCCTCTGGAGGAAATCAGGCTCTTCGGATCTAAGAGTGCGTAGGTGAGGTTCGGGACGAGCGCGGGCGACCACAAGATGTAGGCGGGCCCTGGGTGTGATCATGGAAGTTCCTACACACCCTCGACGCACACCACAGGACCCATGGCTGAGCTTACTTCCGATGTTGCCGACACGATCTGCCGAACCGTCGAGTTGGGCGTGACGATCACCGGTGCGGCCGTCGGCGCCGATGACCGGACCCACATTTTCTGCGAGGTCCTCGACCCCGATCGACGCTGCCCGGACTGCAATATTGCAGGTCAACCACGCGATCGGGTCGTACGGGTCCTGACCGACACGCCCGCCGCCGGCCTGACCGAGCTCGCTCAACTCGGACGAAGCCTATAGAACAGGCGCGCCGACATCCTCGCCTACTTCGACACCGGCGTCTCCAACGGACCCGTCGAAGCCATCAACGGACGCCTCGAACACCTCCGAGGCATCGCCCAAGGCTTCCGCAACCTCGACCACTACATCTTGCGGTCCCTACTGCACTCCGGTCAGCTCGCCGAAAGGGTCAACGCACTCTGAAATACGAAGAGCCGGAAATCATCGGAGACACCGGCGACTGCCACGAAGGCACCCACGGCGCACATTGCTACAGCGCCGCCCGATACCTCCACAATTCCGCCGGCCACGATATCGGCGAACCCGAGTGGAACACTCCCCCCCGGCCATGAGTCAGCGACGAACTTCACCACGGACGACCAGCAATACGTTGAGTCCCTCACCAAAAACGCCGACCAGCTCCCCCCGCTGCTACTCGTCCCCACCTCGGACGGTAGCTCGCTAGGAATGTGGGGTGGAGGCCACCGAACTGCCGCATGGGCAGACGCAGGAATGGAATACATTCCTTGCTGGGTCCCCGACTAGCTAGTGTGTCACCGCCACGACGGAAACCGGCGTTTACGTCGATTCAAGCAGGATGAGCAAATCAGATCTCATCTGCGGTGTTGATGACTGCCCTGAGCACGAAGGTACGGCTGGATCCCTGCGGCCGGCAGGTGATCTGAATCTCCCCCGCCGAATCGTCGAGCACCGACACCTCCGTCAGCGCGTTCTTATTCAGCGCAGCTGCAATCTGGGAAGTCGTCATTCCAGAATTACCGATGGTCATGTGAACCCCATACTTCTTCTTCTATTCGAACCTTACCCCGCCCGTGCAGCTATCGGCGGTGTCATAGCGTCGTAGCAACACTGCAGGCCACCAGGGGTTGCAGGTAGCACGACGGGAGACCCGGGTGGGGCTTGGACGGATGATGCTGACGGTGGCGGATCGAACGGAGATCGCCGTCGGCAGACGGGCGGGGATGACGGTCACCGCGATCGCCGAGCAGATCGGCCGGGACAAGTCGATCGTGTCGCGAGAGATCAAACGCAACGCCACCAAAGCCGGCACCTATCGCGTCATACACGCCGACAAGCAAGCGAAGGCACGACGAGCCCGCCCACAGACCAGAACGATCGACACCGACTCGGTACTCGCCGAACGAGTACGATCCGACCTGCGCGCATCGCGGACACCCAGACAGATCGCTGGCCGATTGAAACTCGAGTCCGAAGACTCCACAGTGGGCCGATCAGATGCTCGAACGGCACCGGGGCCGAGTTGATGCGCACTCCGTAGACGCCATGGGCGGACGAGTACTCCGGGCCTTCGCCAGTGAGCGGGAGCAGATGCATTTGGGTCCACTCGTCCAGGTCCTCGCCGTCGGCGGGTGCGGGTAGGGTAACGCGCTCCGTCCGAGCGAAACGCTGGCCGAGTTCCGGGTAGCTATTGGCGATCGCAACGCTGACGGTGGCGGTGTCGGCCACGGTACGAAGCAGCAGCCGGCCCAGGACTTCAGCGGGACCGGGCGCCAGGCTCAGCAATCCCAAACCGTCGGTGAGGATCGTGATCAACGGTTCGCCGGCCGCGACGTCGTCGTGGCGGGTGACGACGATCCTGGCGCCATCGCGCGTCGCGGTACTGGTGAAGGGTGCGGGTACGGACATGAAGAACGGGCCTCCTCGATCGGTGTCGAGGATGTCCTCAACCGACGGCTGTGCCGTCGGTTGAGTCAGCGCTGCGGAGCCTGACGGCCCGCATGGGATGATGCCCCGATGATCGAACGGACGGTCGACTTCGAACGCCTCCGCTACATGCGTTGCGGAACTTGCTCTCATGAGTGGGAGGTCGACACCGAGTGGCTCGATCGCTTCGATACGGGCGACGAGCCGTGCCCGGAGTGCGGGACTGACTGCACCAGCGAGAACTGCCCGAACTTCTGGGTGCGGCCGCAGGACCCGGTTCACGACGACAGCACGGTCCGCGACCTGTACTGGTATCACTCGTCGACGCACGCAGTCTGGCCCGACAGGGACTTCGACCCCACGGCGCAGCTCACCGACGACACCAAAAAGATGATGGAGCACGACGGACTGTTTCCCGGAGCCGTCGAGCGCTGGGCGGCACGGCAGAGGTCCAAGGCGCTCCACGTCGGCACCTACGAGGCGGCGATCGAGAACATGCTCCGAAGGATGACCGACCAGAGCGACGCGGGGAGCCAGTTCTACCTCCACCGTGTTCAGCTCCGCACCGACTGCGTCATCGAACCGGGTATCCACAGGGAGCCGACCGACTTCGTCGGTGATGCACAACTGGCGGGCAAGTGCGGCCCCGGCGTCAACGCGCTCCGTTACGTCAACGTCCACGAAGATCCGTCCAACGTGTCGCTCGCCATCGAGATCGATGCGGTCTGGCGGGTCCAGACGATCCCGATTCCCTTGGCGGTCGACGCTGACGACTCCGAGCTGAGCGCTGCCACAGAGAGACTGCTCGCCGAAGCGGGGAAACCCGCGGTGGAGGAGCCGCCGGAGGACGGAGACGATCAGATCGAACAGCTGTTTCGTCGCCACCGCGTACCGGTGACGCCGCTCGCGGCCGAAGCCGGGGCGCTCCGAGAAGAGGTCGCTGACCGACTGCCATCGATGCGACGGGCGCGATTCAACGTCGAGTTCGATGAAGCCGGGTACGCCGCTGCCCCGAGCGCGTTCCCCGCCAAGCTCATTGGCCTTGCACGACTCATCGACAATCCCCGAGCGGTCATCGACGCCCTCGCCGAGCAGCCGTGGCGGTACGTGTAGCCACCCCGCTAGCGGGGCAGGGAGAACGGTTGCGGACGCGCAATCGATCTACTCGCGCCGGCTGCACCGAAACCCAACCCTTCGACAGGGTCGCGAAGACCATGGGCCGCGCCGCTGCGTGAAGTACACGCACCCCCGCACCGGACTCGGTGCGGGGGTGCTGGTGAGGGTCAGGCAGTCAGGGCCGCGCGATCCAGCGCGTCCCGGGCCCACTCGCTGTGGTCGGCGGCGCTGTCGAAGTGCGTCGCGCTCGCGTCGGTGAGCGTGGTGGCCTGCTTGATGCGCCCCTTCGTTGTCATCACGTATAGGTTGCTCGCATGGCAGATGAGGACGACTTCAGCCCAAGAGACGCAGGCGCCATCAAGTTCGGCTGGTGGAAGACCAACGAGCACTTCAGCGCCCCGGGCTCGAAGCCGGAAGCGGTCAGCCGGAGCAGAGACCTGGTCGAGGACGACCTTCGAGAGCGCACCGACGAGTACGGCGGCAGCGTCGGCTGGCCGGTCATCGCTGTCGACTTCGGCCGGGGGTGGCAATACGCCTATCGGGCGCAGACGACCAGGCTCGTCGATGTGCGGGAAGAAAGCCCCGGCCAGCCGTCGAAGTACCAGGGCGTCCGTGACGAGAAGACGTCAAACCGAGGCGGGCTGAGGGAGATGCCGCCGCGCGACGAACTCGACATCACCCCGCGGGACCTGGACGTATCAGGGCTGTTCCCCTCCTCGGTCGACGAGTCAGAATCCGACTTGGCTGCTGCCATCTCGGTGGGAGACGAGATCGAGCGCCGCTACGCCGAGCGGATTGTGAACCAGCGCCTACACCAGCCCGAGATCAGGCGTCTGACGCTCGCGCACTACGGGACGGCCTGTACCTATTGTGGTCAGGACGTCCCGGAGATCGTTGAGGCCGCCCACCTGATCGCAGACTCGGAGGGCGGCGCGGCGAGCGTGGAGAACATGCGGCCGATGTGCCCAAACCACCATCGCGCCTACGACGCGGGGCTGCTGGTCTGGGACGGGGACCGATTCGGGCCAGCCGACGGCGCTCCACCGGTGGGTCCGGCTCCGGGAACGGCATAGATATCGGTCGTCTCGCAGCAGGCCCGGCCACTGCGAGCCGGATCAGTACGGGTCTTGTGAGACAGCCCGGCTTACGTTTACGCCGAACGGACTGGTGGCGCGCGGGTGTCTCGGTAGGCGACCGGCTTGCGGACACTGGACGGTAGCGCATGTGAACATGGACCAGTGATCTGGAACTTGCAAGACAGGATTCGGGCCCACCCAATAGTGTGCCTCGGCACCGCGCTGGCGGCCGGGGGGGTGTGCGGATGGAAGCTCGGCACGTGGTCGACCTGCGGGGAGAAGTGCGGCTTCGACACGGAGTTGTTCGGAGCGATCGGTTCATGGGTTGGCGGCGTAGTCATTGCGGTGGTCGCACTGTGGCTCACCTGGTCCCAGGGGAAGGCCGCAGAGCAGCGCGATGAGGACCGTCGGCAGATGGAGCGGGCTCAGGCCGCGGCGGCACAGGAGCACGAACAGGACCGTCGGCAGATCGAGCAGACAATGCTGTCGATCGCCAGATCGCAGGAGCAATTGGCAAGGAGTCAGGTCGAGGAACGCAGGTGCGCTGAACTCCGGGACGCCCGGGCCAAGGCGATGATGTGCGTGCTCCGCTCGGAGCCGGTGGTCAACAACGGCAAGATCGTGAAGGTGCTCTTCGAGTTCGGAAATGAAATCGGCGAGCCTGTCCATGACGTGAGGGTGTTTCAAATACGCGGCCAGACGTTTCGGGAAGACAAGCTCGTCGCGCCCGGCCGAGTGTGGGGTTTCAAATGGATCGGCGGGACGCTCGACGAGATGCTGGCGACGATGACGGTACAACCAGGGAGCAATGCCCGGCAGATCATCACCAAATCGATGTCTGACGTGGTGTTCGAGTTCACGATTGGCGGCCATCGTTTCGCACGCCAGAATGGCGAAGTGACTCATCTCGGCACAGAGCGACGGCACTGATCGTCGACGCGGTGAGCTTGGCCGTCGAGGCGGTTCAGGAGCCGAGTCTGCGAATCATGTTCGCCAGCAGAATCAC
Source organism: Gordonia alkaliphila (assembly GCF_023017165.1). Classification (GTDB taxonomy): domain Bacteria; phylum Actinomycetota; class Actinomycetes; order Mycobacteriales; family Mycobacteriaceae; genus Gordonia; species Gordonia alkaliphila. The sequence goes on along the minus strand of NZ_JALKBW010000002.1, from coordinate 203,979 downwards.
CGCGTCGGCGGCGATTCCAGCCTCGGCCCTGGTGGCGGTCTCGCGGCGGTGCTTGACGGCCTGAGCCAGCTCGATTGCCGCACGGGCGAGCTTGCGCAGGTGGGCGTTCTCGGGGCCGACGAGGCCGACCTCGACTACCCGGTCGAGGCGGTCCTTCGTCTTGGCGACCGGCGGCTCGTCCTCACCCGGACTGCCATGCTTGGCGTGGTCGTACGCGGCCTCCGACAGCGCCTCCAAGGTCGAGACGCAGTCGTTGCCAACGTTGGAGTAGTCCTGCTGGGTCGAGGCGGACTCGAAGTGCCGGCGCAACTCAGAGATCTCCTCGTCGACACGCGGCCAGCCCGTGACCTTGCGCGGCGAGATCGCGGTGGCGAGGGTCGAGGAGATGGAGCCGGCCTCGCGCTCATCTAGGACCCTGTGCAGGGGCTCGAAGATCTCGTCGAGGACGTCCCGGCGGGCCTGCCAGCTCCCGGAGCAGTCGTTGCGGATCCAGTAGCTGCGGAAGCTTTTGAAGTCGCGGAAGGGCGGGTCGAACGTTGTGATTCCTAGGCGATTGAGGAGAGCCTTCAGTGTGCGGAGGATGGTGAGCGATTCATCGTCGGTGACGAGATCCTCGCAGTTGGTGCCGTACGACTCGTACTGCTCGTGGACGAACCTGGCCAGCGCGACGGCAGTCTCGACGTCGGGGTAGTCCGGCAGCGGCCCGGCGACGATCGCATCGAGCTTGTCGGTATCGAGCACCTTCTCGACGGTGCCACGCTCCAACGGGTCGACGGCCGGCACCGTCCATTCGGTCCAGAAGTCCCACGGCTTCACGGGATGAAGAGTAGCCGCGAGGTGCGACACTTACCTCCGAGGCTGTGGAGCCTTCTGTGGATCGCGCTGCGGACGAGGGTGCGCAACGTCATGCGCTGCCTCGATGACTAAATGCGTCTGTTCGTCACACCCGCCCCATAGACTCAGCCCCATGAAGGGCGAGCGAACGGATGCGAAGAGCGATGGGTAGGGCTGCACGAACGGCCAAGGCGCGCGAAGAGGTCGACCGCCCAGCGCTGACCGTGGTCAAGGACCACCCGTTCACGCTCCACAAGGGCGACGTGACAGAGGCGTACGCGAGCTGGCCGGCGCCGGACACGATCATCTCCGATGGAGCCTACGGGGTTCGCGGATTCCACGGCGACACGACTGACGCCGAGGGGCTCGTGGAGTGGTACAGGCCGCACATCGACGCGTGGACGGCGGCGTCCCAGCCAGGCACGGCGCTGTGGTTCTGGGGAACCGAGGTCGGTTGGGCGACTGTGCACGCGGAGCTGACAGCACAAGGGTGGGACTACGTCCAGACGATCGTCTGGGACAAGGGCCTGTCGCACATCGCCGGAAACGTCAACGGCAAGACGATCCGCCAGTTCCCGATCGTGACCGAGGTGTGCGTGCTCTATCAGCGCCGCTTCGACGTGCAGACTGACGAGGGGCCGCTTGGTGCGCAGGACTGGCTGCGGCACGAGTGGCAGCGCTCCGGCCTGCCGATGTACCTGTCGAACGAGGCCTGTGGGGTGGCCAACGCGGCCACCCGCAAGTACCTGACCCGCGATTGGCTTTGGTACTGGCCACCGGGCGCTGCGGTGGCGAAGATGGCCGCCTACTGCAACAAGCACGGACTGGAGTCGGGACGGCCGTACTTCTCGCTCGACGGCGAGGCATCGGTGACTGCGGCCCAGTGGGACGCGATGCGCTACCCGTGGACGCACACCCACGGGCTGACCAACGTCTGGAGCCGTCCTCCGCTGCACGACGGAGAGCGTCTGAAGGGCTCGATGCGTCGATCGGCACCGCGTGTCTACAAGCCGACCAGGGCCAGCACCACGCACCTGAACCAGAAGCCGCTGGAGTTCATGGAGCGGCTGGTGCACGCCACGACGCGGCCCGATGACGTGGTGTGGGAGCCGTTCGGCGGTCTGGCCACGGGCTCTGTCGCGGCCGTGGCGTTGGGCCGGAGGGCGTTCGCTGCCGAGCGCGACCCGCACTTTGCCGAGATCGCCCAGGGGCGCTTGGAGGACGCGGCGGCGAACCTGGCCACTGAGGCCGAGATCGAGGTGCTCAAAACTCAGGAGGATTTGTGACTTCGGTGTACGGCGCCGATGCTGGATAACGGGGTGATCCGAGGTCCGATTCCCACGCCGGTTCGAGAGGCACTTCCCGCGGGTCCTCGGGCGGATCTGGTCGAACGCGTCAAGGATGCGCTGGCGGCCTTGCCAGTGCACTTCGCGACGCGGACGTACATTGAGGGATTGGAGGCAGGTGACCTGTTCTCGTTGAACTCGATGCTCGGTGGCAGCATCGAGATCCAGGTGGTCGAGTCGCTGAACAAACTACGAGCCGTTTGGGACCCGGACGAGGAGTGGGCCGAGTACGAGTTCCGTCGGTCAGCGCAGACTTTCCCTGACGTGCGACTGGTGACGGAAAGCCCTTCACGAGTGGCCGCGGGACAGGAGTGCATGCTCGGGATCGAGCTCAAGGGTTGGTACCTGCTCAGCCGTGAAGGCAAGCCTTCGTTCCGATACACGCCGAACCGACTGGCCTGCGACGTCCATGACCTGCTAGTCGTGGTTCCGTGGCGCTTGGACAACGTGCTCGCTGGCGCTCCGATCGTCTACGCGCCATTCGTCGAATCGGCGCGTTTCGCCTCGGACATGCGAACCTACTACTGGACGACGATGCGGCGTGAGAAGGACGAGGCGGCCAGCACTGCGCGGAGCGAGGACTACTACGACGTCCGCCCTCCCAATGAACCGCACCCATATCCAGGGCCGAAGACCAAGATCTCAGACAAGGCCGCGCGCGACAGCGGCGGCAACTTCGGGCGCTCAGCGCGTTCTCGGGGGCTGATGGACGACTACATCTCGACCATGCTGGAGGTCCAGGTCGCCGGTATTCAGGCTCGCCACTGGGTTGGGTTCTTCGAGTCGTACGCCGAGGGCGCTCAGGCCGGCGAGCTGCACGACCGGATCGCCAAGAAGTTGGCTGATTATCGGCGTGAGCAGGGCCTGGAGTCCGAGGAACTCGGCGAGCTGTTGGAGCTATGGGTATCCAAGCTCGCACTTCACGCCGATGGCGACGAATAGCGCCTGATCGAGGGCGGCGGAGTCCGCGGGCGGTCCGCTCGATCTCGATGACAACGAGCTGGAGCTGGACTACACCGCGAGCAGCTCTCTTAGAGGCTCTTGTAATGCAGGACGTCGTAGCCAGATTGACTACGGCGTTCTGTGTCGTGTGGCGCTGTTCAGGCGAGTCGGGCCAGGACGTGCTGGCGGCGCAGTATGTTTTGCCTGTGGACGATTGATCTGAGCAAACCGGCGGGCGATGACGAGAATCACGATCCTGCGGGAGCCGATGACTCTGCCAGTGAGAACGACTTGGGTGGGACGGGCTCACCAACAACTGGGGCTGGCGCACCGAAGCCCGTAGTTTCGGCGGATGCCGTGCGGGAGGGCGTGCTGGCCATCGAAGGGAGTGTGATTGCTGATCTCACCCTCCCGCTGCCTGGAGATTTGAAGGACCTCTCGAAGGCTGCGTCATTGATCAGTGGCATCGTCGAGGATCGGATTCCGGAGATGTTGAACAGTGTCCGGTCGACTACGTGGGACGAGGGCGGGACGCTGGGCGCCTTCGAGTTCCGGCGCTTCACGAGATAGTGCCCCTTGGGGTGGTGGACTTCGGATCGGGCGTAGAGTCACGCGTTCTGATCAACGAGTCGTTGTGAACGCTATGCGATTTGGGCTTGCGCGTCCAGGAGTGCGGCGGCCTTGTCCTTCTCGGCGAGGACCTCGCGTAGCTCGTCCATGGAGACCTCGGACATGTATCTGCGGGTGACTTGCCATTCGTCGTGTGCGTCGATCACGACGGCGGTCGCGAGTCGGAGGAACGCGGCGGGGTTCGGGAAGATCTCCACGACGTCGGCGCGTCGTTTGATTTCCTTGTTCAGTCGCTCGATCGGGTTGTTCGACCAGATTTTCTGCCAGTGCGGCTTCGGGAACGCTGAGAATGCCAGCACGTCGGTTTTCGCGTCCCGCATCATCGCTGCCGCCTTGGGGAACGGCCCGTCGAAGGTGTTGGCGACTTGATCCCATTGCGCGGCAACATCTTTCGCTTCGGTGTGAGCGAAGATAGTCCGCACTCCGGCGGTAACGACGGGCTGCTGTTTCGCCGCGACCGCTCCGTGCAGGTTCCTCATGAAATGGACGCGGCACCGTTGCCACGTGGCACCCGTAAACTGTTGTGCCACAGCGGTTTTCAATCCTGCATGGGCGTCAGAGATGACCAGATGCACCCCGTGCAGCCCACGGGCCTTCAAGCTTGCCAGGAACTCGCGCCAGAACTCGTACGATTCGCTCTGCCCGACAGCGGTACCCAGGACCTCGCGGGTGCCGGTGATCGACACGCCGGTAGCCACTATCAGCGCCTGGGAGACCACGTGCGCGCCGACACGGACCTTGCAGAACGTGGCGTCGCAGAACACATACGGGAACTCGGTGTGGGTCAGTGAACGCTCCCGGAACTCGGCGATCTCAGCGTCGAGACCTGCACAGATCCGGGATACCTCACTCTTGGAGACCCCGGAGTCCACGCCCATGGCCCGCACCAGATCGTCGACACTGCGGGTCGAGATACCCTGCACGTAGGCCTCCATGATCACCGCGTAGAGGGCCTTGTCGATCCGGCGGCGTCGTTCCAGCAGGACCGGGAAGAACGACCCAGCCCGCAGCTTGGGAATCTTCACCCGCACATCACCGGCCGGCGTCGAGATCGTCTTGGGTCGATGCCCGTTTCGGACCGTCGTTCGGTCCGCCGAGCGCTCGTAACGGCCGGCGCCGATCGCCGCTGTCGCCTCGGCCTCGATCAGGGCCTGCAAGCCGGCCCGCAGGATCTCCGGGAGCACTCCGGCAAGACCGAGTTCGTCGGATCGGAGTGTGCCGAGTTCAGTCAGTTGCTCGAGCAGGGCAGAATGGTCGTGGGTCATCGCGTGATTGCCTTTCAGTTGAGTCACTTGTGAGGTAACTCACTGATCATCACGCGATGGCCCACCCCAACGGCGACACCAAGCTCTCCGGCGTGTCCACCGCCCTCAGCGAGCCACCAAACCCCACCACTCCAGGGGACTCACCCCTTCACGATCGGTTTCCCAGACATCCAACTGGTCGAGCGGGCCGATCCAGAGAACGTGCTGTTCGAGATCGAAGCGAAGACCTGGTATGTCCTCTCGAAGGACCCGCTCACCGCGCGCTTCTACACGTCAAGGCACATGATCAACGAGGGGACCTTGGTCATGGTGGTCGGCTGGGCGCTCGACGGCGTGGTGAGTGGATCGCCGGTCCTGATGCGCGTGCATGCGACGGACGCGCGCGAGCTGGCGGTCGAACGCGATGCTCAATGGGTAGGCATCAATGCCGCCAGTCATCGTGTTGTCGAACCAACGAATACGCCGGGCACACCGAGGAACAAGATCCGCAACCAGGTCGTGGGTGAGATCATGTCCAAAGGCGGGGGCGGTGTCATAGCGTCGTAGCAACACTGCAGGCCACCAGGGGTTGCAGGTAGCACGACGGGAGACCCGGGTGGGGCTTGGACGGATGATGCTGACGGTGGCGGATCGAACGGAGATCGCCGTCGGCAGACGGGCGGGGATGACGGTCACCGCGATCGCCGAGCAGATCGGCCGGGACAAGTCGATCGTGTCGCGAGAGATCAAACGCAACGCCACCAAAGCCGGCACCTATCGCGTCATACACGCCGACAAGCAAGCGAAGGCACGACGAGCCCGCCCACAGACCAGAACGATCGACACCGACTCGGTACTCGCCGAACGAGTACGATCCGACCTGCCCGCATCGCGGACACCCAGACAGATCGCTGGCCGATTGAAACTCGAGTCCGAAGACTCCACAGTGGACCCCATGACGGGATCACCGAACGCCCACGGACGCCGCATTTCACACGAATCGATCTATCGGTGGATCTACGCTCTCCCGAAGGGAGAGTTGGCTGCTCAGGGCATCCTGCTGCAGTCCAAACGCACCGTGCGCACACCGAGGAAGTCGGCCGGTGAGCGATCAGCGCGGATCGTGGGCATGGTCAGTATCGATGACCGCCCCGAGACAGCATCTGATCGGCGGGTGCCGGGCTGGTGGGAGGGGGATCTGATCGTCGGGAAGGCCGGCCAGTCCGCGGCGGTAACACTGGTGGAACGCACGAGCCGGTACACGCTGATCCTGGGTCTGCCAGACGGGAAGAAAGCGTCGGGTGTTGCCGATGTGCTGATCGATCACCTGCGGGGACTACCGCAGTTCATGCGGAAAGGGCTGACGTGGGATCAAGGCACTGAGATGGCTGAGCATGCCAGCGTCACCGTCGCCGCCGACCTGCCGATCTACTTCGCTCATCCCCGCTCACCATGGGAACGACCTACCAACGAGAACACCAACGGCCTGATCCGCGAGTACCTGCCCAAGGGCACCGAGATCCCGTCCGACCAGCTCTACCTGGAAGCGATCGCCCGCGAGCTCAATGAGCGGCCACGCCAATGCCTGGGCTTCTACACCCCGAGGGAAGCCTTCGAACGCCTACTCAAAGACAACGTTGCTTCCACGATTTGACACCGCCATCGGCTTCGTACTGCCATGACGCCTGCTCCACAGGAATCTCCGGCTCATCACCGCCGAGCGCCTGACCGGCCTGCACGACCCAGCATGGCCGCGATCCCCCATACGCTGAAGTGTCGAACTCGGGAGTCCAATCGGGCGTCTTGTTATCGTAGTCCTCCTGCGTGCCGCACGCGTAGCAGAACGCGGCCTTGGTCTCCTGCGTGAACTCATCATGCGAGTCTTGGCTGAAGGCGTCCAGGTCGGCGGCGGCCCAGATGGCCTCGCGAACCCGAACGTCGTGTCAGGGGCCCAGCGTCCGGACTACTTGCGGTGATCCTCACCGAAGCAGTCGACCGCGCGGGCAAGCTCGTCGTCGATCGCCTTCTGCAGCTCTTCCTTCGTCCGATTTCCGTCGCCTTCGTGGATCACCACGCGGTAGCCGTCGTTCGCCATCGTCTTGGCAGTATCAAGATTCCCGATGTAGTCGTACGGCGAATCGGAATCGTGTTCGTACGCCGTGGCGAAGCTGAACTCGGGATGGGTATCGTTCGGATAGGGCATGGTCTCCTGCTCCTCGTCTCCCCGTCACAGCGTCTCTGTGTCGGTCTGCGCACAGTATCGAGAGCTACCGACACCGCCGCCCGAGGCATTACGTCTGGTGCGCGCACCCCCGGCCCGCATACCCCGATCGGCGATCGCCACCCAGGCTATTGCCGCGGGCGGTGGCATCGTCTGTGGCCAGTACTCGCCCGACGTCACTTCCCCGACATCGGCCCGGGATCGGCCGGCGGACGTGGGCGCCCATCTTCGTACGTGCACCTCTCGCAGGTTTCGTCTTCGCCCCACGCTCCACCGTGTCGTTCGCAGGTGCTGTTCGGCGCGTCTTCGGCGCTTCGCGGGTCCGGCGCGGACTGTGTCTGGTCGTTCATTTCTGTGCTCGCCCTTTCTCCTTTAGCGTGGAGCTCGAACCGGCTGTTCGGGCCCCCTCGAAATCTGTCGGCGGGGATATTGTGCGCACGCGTCGCGAACTGGTCGCGCCCATGCGACAAATTGTGGCCATCTGCGGGGCTGGCATCGCGCAGCAAAGTCTCGTACCCGGTTGGCGGGGATCAGGGCCCCGGGCCATTCCAGCGGAGAGCCCCCCCCTTTCTGCGGCAGCAATGCCGAAATATTTTCCCCCCTCTTGTGCACTTTGCGGTCACGGTTGAAGGGGCCTCATGGCCCACCCCGCGAGCACCCACGCCTTCGTTCCGGAAGTGCTCCACAGAGCTCCTGCGGGCTGGAAGTAGGACCATTCATCTGGGTCGGCACTATCTGCCTTCGTCATGCAGAGCTCGCCGGCGTGGGGGCCTTCCGTCGGGACATGGACCTCGGCCCAGTTGCCATTCGGGTCGTTGGCTCGGTTTTCCTCGACGAAGCTCGCCAGCTGCGCGTGGGTGACCACCGGGTATCCTGATTCCTGGCCCAGAGCTTCGAGTACCGGAGCCCCCGGCTCCCAGTCGTCTGGGTTCAGTACGAATTGCATTCACACACCTTCCTTCGTACGCGCTGATTTCTCAGACGTCGCGCGAGCTCCCCCGGACTTATCCCGGCGAGCCCCCCGCACGGTGTTGGTCACCGGTCGTCCAGGACTTCGAATTTAACGTCCGGATCCCCGGTGACGACAATGCGAACGGTTCCATTCGGCTGTGGTATGACCGCGAGGTCGACGTATGACCCGCCTTCGAACTCGGTGTCCACGGAAAGGAACGGGCAATCCACGTCGCCTGGATTCAGCTGGTAGGTTCCATCGCTGGCCACTGGATAGTCCGAGAAGTCGGTGACGGCGATGTCGCGGTGACTCAGTTTGACCTTCATGCTGGGGCACCCTAGTGCGCGTCCCGGACAGGCCCTGGGCTGGAACTGATCGACGACTGATGGACGTAGTTGGTTCCGGCGGGAGGTATGGCTACCTGCTCGATCGGCGGGCAGCCCAGCACTGAGCGATGAGCGCGATCCCGTTGCGGGCCGCGTCAATGTCCGCGGAGGTCAGGGGCTGATCGTCACACGCACCGTGGTGAAGCCCTTGACCCCATCGGGCCGTCGTATTCGGTCGTGTGGGTAGCGGCTGTTCGTGGTGGTGCTGATTATGTTCATTTGCGGTGGGTAAACGGTGGGTCCAAGATTGCCCGGAGGTCGGCGGAGAGGGCGAGTTCGACCCATCCGCCTGCCTCGGTGATTGCGGTGCCGCCGGGGCTGGTGATGTTGCGGTCGTCGAGGGCGATGGTGGTGTGCGCGCTGTGAGTCATGGCGGTTGGACGTCGGCTGATCGGATGAAGGTGCTGGAGCACTCGCGCTTCCTAAAGACGGCAGCAAGAATGTAGTTGTCAGGTCAGGGAAACAGCCCCCGACCACTACTCCGCCGAAGGAGCTTTCAAGAATGTCGAACCTCATCACCGCCCACAACGTCATCGACGAAGCCGGCCACCACGACCGCCTCTACGTCTTCGGCGCCGACATCGCCGACCCCGAGAACGACCCGTCCGCCATCGTCGATGACTCCACCGATCCGGGCAGCTGGGCGTTCGTCATCGAGGTCGCCTCGTCCGAAGACGAGCAGCCCTACATCGCCGCCCTCGAAGCGCATGGCCTCACCGTCACCGGCACCGACAATGCCGGAGACTGGGTTTGCGAGCAGTCCGCGCCGCTGCGCACCCGATGATCCGGGCCCCAATGATCCCCCAGGTCCGCGGCCACATGGTCGCGGGCCTGAGAGCAAACGCCCAGAGAGTCCACGCACTCGACCCGGCCGAACAGCCGCAAGCCGGGCTGGTCGCCCGCTTGTGGGAAGCCGAAGACGCGGACTCGAGTTCGGCGCCCTGTGGTGGGTGTCGCGGGACATGACCACCCTGGCCGCCGACACCGCCCTGTGCGGCGACCCCATGCCCGACTGGGATTTCCGCGACAGGGACAGGGTGTTGGTCGCGACCCGGATGATGTCGCCTGCGGTGCCACCCTTCGCAAAAGCCTGCGGTGGGTCCCGATGTGCGGGCCGCGCTTGATGTGCTGGCCCGGCGTCGCCAGTTCCCGGTGGGTAAGCGGGGGTGGGTGATGCAGAAAACCGCCCCCTCCGATATTCGGAGAGAGCGGTTGATTTGCGTAAACGGTCGGGCTGACAGGATGTAGAGCGTGTAGTTGTGCCACACACAGGTCAGCTGCGGCGATCACCCCGGTAGATATCACCCTCGATGTAGGTGAGGCAGTCCCCCTCGGGGGATTGTGCGACGAAGAAGTAGTCGGCTTCACTCCAGATGATCTTCCATCCAGCGTCCTCCAACATCTCCCACACGGTGTCGTCGCCGCCGCTGCCGGCGAAGAACGCGTCAGCGTCGCTGTCGACGGCAATTTCAGCGGTCGCCGGCGGGCGGCAAACTCGCCCGGACCCCGAGTCCGACAGCGGGAAGTGATTGTTGAACGCTGAGATCGCCGAATCGACTGTCCCCGCGGCTCTCACCGCCGTCCCGCATTGTCGGACGCTCTCCCAGAATGGGTCCGTGACGCTCATCGCTGACCCCCTCCAGCCGTACGCGTACGGTCATCCCACATGCTGGCCGCGACCGAGTCGATCTCGCGCAGCTCCTCAATCCGAGCGGGGGGCGGACAGTCGACGACATTCCCGGCGATCACCTCTGCCGCATCGGTGTCGACGACTTCAGCGATCTGGAACAGCAGCGAGGTGTGTGTCCGCACCGGCTCCTGAGAGGATGTCCAGTCGACGTCGCCGTAGATGTTCCACCAGTACTGGGGGGAGAACCACACGTACTCAGAAGAGTTTTCGTCCAGATGGGTAATGACCCCGACGGCCCTTTCACGCCGAGTTCCGACGCCCGGGTCCAGAATCAGTTGCGCGATCATCCCCTCCGTGAGGGGAATGCCGCTGACATCGGTACGAACGGTCATTGCTGGCCGCCTTCCTTACGATCTCGAAGAGTGGGAACATCGGACCAAATCGACGTGTTGATGGGAGTCGCCGCAGGCCCCCCGCTCGCTGCGGAACGCCCGCACCGCCGGTTGCCGATCGGACCACGCAATCACTGCAGCTCATCGAGGAACGCGGCCAGGGAACCACAGGCACCCTTCGGCCGCTGTCCGGCGGCCCAGAGCTTCGCGCCGTGTTGCTCGGCCGCTTCCATCTGCTCGCGGCTGGCGTTGGCCGATTCTCCGCGTTCTCTGCAGAGCACCAGCGCGCTGTGGGCGTCGGCTTCCCCCCGCGGCCCCGCGCCCTTGCTACGTTCTGCCCAGTACCCGGCCACAGTAAGTGCGCTGAGTGCTTCGTCAATCAGTTTCGAGGCCATTCTCATTCATCCTCCGTGGGCCGTAGCGTGCCGTGCAATGGACTGTTTCATAGCCCCCCGACAGCCGGTTCGCGTGCGGTACACCCGGCAACTACGACAGCGATTGCCCGTCCGCGCGAGGCTGCTCGGCGATGTCGGCCCGTGCCGATCGCGCCATTTCGCGCGCTTCCTCGGTATAGCGCGGGTCGCAGGTTTGGTCGGACACGTCTTTGCCGATGAGCTCGACGAGCTGTCGCACGTCTTCCGGAGTCGGCGACGTTCGGTTGTCGACCTCTGCGTTCCGGATACGGCGTAGCGCGACCGATCCCGTTCCGCCTTCGGTATGCCGCCAGAACACTTCGCCGGGCAGTATGTTGTGAGCTTCCAGCGCGAAACTCGATGGAAGCTCTTCTTGTGCCATTTCGGCAATCTTGTCTGCGTATGCGTTGCTACCCATTTCGAGTGTCCTCGTCGTCGTGTCGTCTTCTGTTCACCAGGGCCTGCCGCCATTCTGGTCGGCGGTGTTCGATAGATCGCTGTTCACTCGTCTGGACGACCTGCGTCATCCCAGCATTCTGGGCAGAGGTCCTTCTCTGACCTCTCGCCGTGCCACCATCCGAGGTTGCCAGCGGTCTCCACGGCGTCGTTCTGGTCCAGTTCGAAGTCGACAGCCGGCTCCGAAATGCAGGTGTCGCATTGCACTCGCCAGAACGTTGCTGAACGGAACATCACATTCCCCTCTCTCGCCGATTCGTGATCTCGCCGTGGGCCGGAATATATCAAGGCTCGCCGACGCCTCTATTCTGCCCGTGCATAACTCGGTGCAGACCCTGACCGGACATGGGACCTGTGTTGCCGCGCGCTAGGCGACGGCGCCCCAGTTCGCACTGGAATAGGCAACCCGGGCGGCCCTCCGGCGGGCTGCGCGTAGGACCCCTACAAAACTACCTGCTCGTCCAGCTAGTTGAAGTCGTAGCCGCCCATGAGCTCACAGAACTCGTATGCCGACTTACTCGCAGCTGGCGCTGAGTACACAGCTCCGATCGCACGGCCCAACAACGGCCCCGGATCGATGATGCAGCGGCGGTCAACATCGGGGTACGCGTCGAAAATGGAGTAGCCGTCCTGGTACACAGTCGGCGCATTGTCACAGGCAGAAAAGTCCAGATCAACCTTGCTGACGAGGTACAGGTAGAGGGTGTCGCTGGGGGCAGAGCCGAGCTTGCACATCCGGCTTCCCGATTCCAAATTCGTTGGACTGGCTCCACGACGCTTCGACGTCGTCGCAGGCGGAGACTCGCGGTGCTCGGTTGTCGACGGAACCGACGGGGATTTCTCGGCGGAAGGCTGCGACGTAGGTTCCGGCGCCGGCGTTGCAGACGAGCCTGGGGTAGTTGCCATCTGCGATTCCGCCGACCGCTGGCCGCCTCCAACCACCTGGAAGATCGCCAGCACGACCACCACCCCAGCGAATACCGCCCAGCCGCGGTAGCTAGGGGGACGCTGGGGGTTTCCGTACCGCCCCCGCAGCAACGCCCCCGCGACTGCCAACACGACTGCAAACAGCACCACCCCCAGGATGGCGAGCGCTACGCTGTGCCCTTCGGCGTTGAGGTCCTTCCGGTCCATGAACATTCCGATAGGTGCAACCACACCGAAAATTCCTGCCAGGCCCAGTAGCACTGTCCCCAGTGCCGCCAATCCGGGGCGCCGATCCTGCGGCGCCGACGCCTGTCGCACTGACTCTTCCTTCTCCACCGCCACTGTCGCCTTTCGCGCGCGGTGCCACGCCACCTGCGGCCGCACCTTACCTACTGCTGAATCTGCCCGAGCGATTCTGTTTACGCTCGATCACTGACCGCGTGTTCACATGGCAGAACGTCCCCGACAACCCGGCCTGGCAACCACGCTCCTCGGCGTCGCTTCAACGCCGAGTCGAACAGCCCCGACATCGTAGCGCCCCCAGCGACTCACGGGTTCTCGTGCCGACAGGATCCCGACTTAGTTGCACCCGGCACCATTAGAGCGGTGATGGTTCACCAGAAGGTATGCCACGCACCGCCGCGCGGCAGCGGGCCCCGGCTGGTCGCATTCCCGGGCCCCAATCCTAGCCCGAGTCATTGCCCACTGGCGGCATGGACTGCTCTAGCAACAAGAGTCCGACTCTCGACCGAAGGGAATCCAGCCGCGCAAGGTCAAGAACGCCGCGGCGCTCTGCGCTGCGTTCTCCAGCGGGTCGGCCGACTCAGAACTGAATGGCACCCTGAGCTGTGTCGGCGGACACCGATATTCGAAGGCAAGCCACTCCGACCCGCCCGGGGCGGAAGCGAGAGTCACTTCCATTGCCTTCTTCTCGCGGGAGAGGTCGTCGCATTTGCGTAGCCCGCCCCGAACCACGAGGGAATACCGCTGCGCTCCGCTGTCGTACTCGACATTGAAACACCAGTCTTTGAATCGGACGGCCTCGCGCCAACGGTCCGAATCCGGCGTCAGCCAGCCTTCCGTCATACTTGCTCCCATTCTCGCGTTCCTCACATCATCGCAGGACTGCCCGACCCCGGTAGCAGGACCTCTTAGTCAAACGTGATTCGAGTCAGGTTGTCTTCGATCTCAACCTCTACGCCCCCGAGGATCAATACCTGTTTGCCCTGCGAGTTGACGACGAGGTCGGTGAGTTCCCCCTGCAGCTGTCCCTGCTGCTCAGACACGACGGTTACTCCGGAGACAGGCCCGTCTTTCAGGATGTCTGCTACGGCGAACCCGACAGTGAGTCCGAAGGTGCCCACCCATTCGCTGCCGTTGGTCGCCAGCTCCAGGCCCGCCATCAGAGCCCCCGCACGCCGGTTGCCTGCGGCCCCTGAGCGCCCTGACTGACTTCGTACTCCACGCGCTGCCCTTCCTCCAGGCTCTTATAGCCCGCGCCCTCAATGTCTGAGTAGTGAACGAAGACATCGCGGCCGGAACTTTCCGGGGAGATGAATCCGAAACCCTTCTCGGAATTGAACCACTTCACTGTTCCCTGCATATCTATTTCATTCCTTTCGTCTTTTTCCCCACTATTTCCGACAACCCAGCCAGGACCCCTGGATTTACCGACACGTACGAACAGCTACGGTTTCCCGTGTCGACGACCTGAATGTCATCCATGACACTCCCGTTCCACTGTTTGTCGCCCTTTCCCACTGAAACTACTTCCCGACCAGCAATGAGAGCAACGCCTAGACATACGGGCTGGCACCGGATTCCCCCGAGTCGCCATCAGAAGTCTTTTTCCACCAGAGTCCCGACGATTGCCGGGCCCTGATACCCCCATTCTTCGAGCACGCCTTCCCCCCAGAGCGTGGCAGATTCAACTTCGGCGCAGATTATGACACCGTCAGTGCTGCCATCGTCAATGGTTCCGTCCATCAGCCCGTAGCTGTGCCGTCGCGCGTATTCTTCACTGATCGCGACCCAGTCCCCCGGGTTGATGGTGCCGACGCCGGGGGGCACTGCCCGGTAGATCGTCAGCCGGCGAATCCCGGTCGCCTGTCGAATCAGGTCGGCGGTCTCCCCCAGTAGCGCCCCGTACCAGTCGGGGTGCTCAAGCACGTCCAGCGGATAGACCGAATCGCACGTGCCGAGTGTGGTGAAACATTGTCCACTGTCTTGGTCTGGCGCCTCATGGCGGCCGCGATAGTCCGTCACATCTTCTCCTGTATCGGCGGATCTGCCCCGGTCGGGGTTCACCGGGAAGTGCGTGAGTCCGTGCGCGATGTCCGACAATCGCTCGACGGCGCGCCCGGGCACGGTCCTGCTACTCGCTGATGTCCCACTCGGTGCCGTTGTGATCGATAAGGGCCACTCGCGAGTACGTCTGCTCAGCAGCGAGCTGCTGCGCGTACGTGGCTGCGCGGTTGCTGTTGGCGAAGGCCGCGACCGAAGCCGGATCTACTTTCCCCGGCAGGATCTCGGCGTAGACCGTGATCTGCAGCTCGTCCTGATTCTCGCCTACCACGTCGTTTCCTCTCGTCGTCTCGCCCGTTGGCCGCTAGCCAATGGTGCCGTCCGGGGGGGTACTTCCTACTCGGACCGCACTTCTTCGTCCTTCGCGCGACGTCCCCCGTCGGCCAGCACGGTGTCCGCGGACACGCTCACCGTGTAGGGCCCGGATTCGGAGTATCCGGGTTCGCTGCGTAGGCGTTGGGCCTCGCGTTCTGTGGCTGCCACCCCCTCGGGTCGGTCCACGTCGTGGACCGGCCCGGACCACATCACCGTGCCGTCCACCAGGAGGTCTTTCCACTCCGCGGTCTTCCACTCGCCCATGTTGCTCAACTCTTCTTCTCTGACCGGAACGGTGCCGCTTGTCGGTGAGGTGGCCGCTCCCCGCTCGCCCGGCCCACGTCACATGCGGACACTTGCTGCTGCGATGGCCGGGCCGCGGGGGCCCGCTACCAGCTGAGTGCTTCCTTGACCATCGCCACGGCTGCGGCCACCTCCACGCTGGTGGTCGTCGCCAGCGCGTCCGAGTCGATCTCGAAGTTCCTGTTGACCACTTCTCCGCCGTCCTCGTAGCGACCCACGGACCATCCGGTCTGTTCCGAGCGGGGCTTCAGTGGGCCGTCTCCGTCGCTGATCCACACGTAGTGACCGACCGCGTTTGCGGTGTCGGGGACAGTCACCTCGACGGCCAAGCCTCCCCCGCCCACGTCGGTCAGGAAGGCATCCACCCCAGCTTCGTCCAGCGCGGTGAGAAGGTCTGCGTATTCGTCACGAAATCGATCTCGGCTCATTGTCTATCCCTTTCCAGTCTCTGGTCCCACGAAGGATCACACACCTCCCCGACAGCGGGAACGCAACAGGACCCGCGCGACGACGACCAGGGCAACTCGACGCAGCTACGGGTCCCATCCCACGTACCGCAGGCGTCCACGAGAGGCCAGTCTGGCGTTCGGCCGTCCCCCGGGGGACGGCCGGACCTGAAGGTCAGCACCCGCCAGGTGTCGGCTACCTGTGGCACGTAGCCGTTGCGGTTACGCTCCGCCTGTTTATGCGAGTGCGACGCGGACCTGTTCCACGAACTCCGCCAGGTCGTCCTGCGCCCAGGAGTCGGCACCTTCCAGCGGTGCCCGGCTGGATTCGAAGTGGGCGGACACTGACCATCCAGGGCCGGGCACATTGGTGGACGGATCGGGAGCGCTGTAGACCTCAGCCACGATCGCCATCGCATCGCCGGCAACGAGATACGTGGCCTTGCAGTAGTCTGCCCTGGCTGATGGGGCCAGCAGTGTTTCTACGCTGGAGATAAGGCCCTGCTCGTACAGCTCCTCAGCGACCGCATGCACGATCTCTTCGGCATTCGTCATGTCAATCTTGCTCTGGTCGAGCATTATGGGGACTCCATCCTCGCGATAGGCGGTGACTCCGCCGAGTACAGACGGCCACGATTGAGCGTCCGTGTCTTTGTTCTCCGCAGCCAGCGACTGCGTGAAGATCAGCGCGGATCCTCGGTTGCCCCGATTGCCCAGCCCACGATCTCCATGTCCTGGTCAGTCGTCGGATCGACCAGGCTGCCTGACTGGACGACCTCCGTCCAGGGCTGGTAGTGGTGGCCTCCTTCTGAGTCCACGTAGACAAGCCACATGTCACCTGTCTGAATCTCGTCCATGTACTCCTCCTGATGTTGGTGTGTGCCGTCGCACCGGCGACTCTGCTCGCGCGGCGACTAGCTCAGCGGTGGGAGTCCCAGCTCTGCTGGCTGGAGGTGTACGTGCACTTTGTTCGCCGGCACCCACACGTACAGCATGTCCAGCCCGGCAACCTGGTTCCAGTTCTGGAATACTCCGACGATCTCGACGGACAGTCCGGGTGTCACGCCATGGTCGTCGTTGGTGAGCTGGCGTCCCGCTTCGGGGGCGTTGCGGACGGTGTGTGTCGTCCCGATCAGTGGGTGATCTCGGGTCTCTTCGTTCCCGCACATGCGTTGCGTCATTCCTGCGCCTCGGGCAGCTCGGTGGTCCAGCCGATGAGGTCCATGTCGTCGCCGTTCTCGGGGTCGATCAGTGTGCCGGCTTCGGTCAGATCTCCCCACGGCTGATAGTGGTGGCCCCCTCCCTCGTCCACGTAGACCAGCCACATCGCGCTGCTCTGAGTCTTCGCCATCACGTTCCTCCTACGGGTTATCGGGAAGGGCCGGCACGGCCCGCTACCTGCTATTCGTTGGCTGGTCGGCGCACACTAGCTAGTCGCAGAGTTCGACCGGCGTTTTCAGCGTCGTCTCTTGGACCGTCATGATCGGAGACAGGGACACGACGGGCAGATCGGGGTCGTCGAATTGGATGCCGGTGATCGGCATCTCCTCGCAATCGGCGCCTTCTGCGTTGATGACGGTGTAGTCCTTCGTGGCATCGACAAGAATTTGCCGGGCTTCGCTTTCGCTGCGCGCCTTGACGTACGCGGTTGCGGCGACGACGATATCGGCGGAGTACAGCTGGGGTTGTTCACTCATCGTTTAGTGCTCCTACTGGCAGCCCCGTGTGCAGGGCAGGTGCGGGGGGATTGTTTCTTATAGCGTCACCGGGGCCTCTGGCGGCCGGCGAGTCGTTGCGGGGCGGGGTCGCACTATCCGTTGCGCTGCAGCCGATCGAGTGCCCGTTCGGAGTTGTAGGCGTCGTAGCGGCCGGCGTCGGTGGAATGTCGGCTCACCCACTCGCAGATCTTTCCGTGCCCTCGCCATCCGAAGTGGCTGCTCAATGCCTGCCACTCCGCAGGAGTGACCGCCCGGTCGCGCAGGAATTCGTGGACGCCAACGGTCACGCTCCCGTACATGTCGGTCACAATCCGTGCTTCGACGTTGTCGGGATCCTCACCCCATGCTGTCGCTATCATTTTGTCCTCTTCCTTCACTTCCTGCGCCCCAGGGGGCACTGCGCGATATTCCCGTTTGCTGCCGGCGCGGGCAGGCGATAGCGCTTCCGTTTCAGTTTTGGTCGTCGGCCAGCGATCAGCTCAGGCGGTGTTCGATCTCGTTCCAGAGCTCTTTGACTTCGTCGGGCCGGCTGTCGATCGGCCCGAACGGGTCTCCGTTCGGCGCCGGCGCCTTCCCTCGTGTGCCGCCGGAACTCAGCCACACGATCTGGCTTCCGCCGATCACGTGCTGCAGCTCGACGACGTGGGTGTACTTCGGCTCGGAGTCGGGCCCGGGGAACACGTCGAATCCCGGAATCCGGGCTGCGTATCCCCGGTTGTCGTTGCCGTAGTCGTCGGGCGTCACCCACTGCATGCGCTCACCGCCGACGCTTTCGGCGTCGACGATGGCGTCGAGAATCTGCACCAGTCCGTGGTGGTCATCGAGGCTCATATGCCCTCACTCTCCATCTATGTTGTCGGTGTGGACCTGATCGTCCCATAGCGCGCAGACATCGTCCGGGCGCCGCTCCATCTTCCGAATCGGTTCGGATGATGTTGGATAAGACCTCTATCGCCTACTCCCGGGCTTCTTCGATGTTCTTCAACACCCATTCCCAGTAGCCCTGGCGCGTGTCACCGTTGGCGACTTCGTACTGCCAGGATTCGACCGGCCAGTCCCGATGTTCACGCCACTGACCGCCATAGCGGTCTGCCAGTTTCTGCGCCGGAGTGTCTTCGTAAATGGCCATTACTCGCCTTTCTCTTGGCAGGCGTTAGAGGCTCTGCCAGTAGTTGAGCTCTGCGTCGTTCTGTTCGTACCAGTGCGGGCGACCGCGCCCGATATCGGATGCGATCAATGCATCGTTGATGCGGCTCATCTCGTCGCCTCCCCAACTCTCAGCACTGCCGAGAATCGTGAGCACCTGCGCGGCGAACATCTGGGCGGCCTTCGGGTCAATCTGATCTGCCAGCTCTTTGAGGGTGCCGGGCTGAGTCGGTGCCATTTTGGATTCCTTTTCTGCTACTTTTCTTGGGCGGGCCTATATTGCCGTCAGACGCCCCACGTGAATTCGTGTCCTACGAGGTAGGGGCGCTCTTCGCAGGAGAGAATCTTGGCGAAGTAGCCTGCCTCACCGCTTCTCCCGAGTCCGGTATGCGGAAAGACGTTATCTTCGGCCCAGTCCTCAACGTCTTCATGATTCGGGTCGTTGACGTCCGGCGCGATCGTCATGTCATGTGTTTCGGTGCGCGTGAATTCTTTTCCGTCGTACACGTCGGTGAACAGGATCGTGATCTTCATGATGAGTTACCCTTTGTTTCTCGCACTTTTCTGCAAAGCATAGAACAGCAAGGATGACGGCGGCTGTTTATGCGCGATCTGTGATGACTTCTCGTGACTCCAACTCACATTCGTTATCCCAGTATTTGAGGAACTCTTCGGCGATCGCCTCGTCGCTCATCTTGGGATCCCACAGTTCGTCGGGGAGTCCGCCATCGCGGGCTCGTTCTGCGAGCGCACGGTATGCAGCCGCTTGCGTTGCATAGAGCTGGATGTCGGAAGGGGCGTCAGAGTAGTTGTCTTTCAGAATCCAGATGGGGCCGATGTCGCTCATCAGTTTCCCGATTCTTTTCCGGCGGAGCGGGCCGCCACCTTTCGGTCGTGTGCGTCCTGACTGTGCGGAGCACCCAACCAGCACCATCCGCACTCATTTGGCGAGAGTGTCCGATTCTCATTGCTGACGTCATCGACTGCAGCGACGTGGAGTACCGATGGCTCCCGGTCCGAGCCGTCCGCGGATACCCACTCGTCCGTGCGGGTCAGTCCGCCGTCCAGCGTTCGTCTGATCGGACCAACGACGCGCCTGCCGAGCGGCCCGTTGTCGTAGCTGATTGCCATACATTCCACCTCGTCGTCATGGCGCCGGCACGAGCAGTGCGCCTTGGGTTGAGACCCCGCCCCCCCCAGAACCGACTTCGGACCTTGGGGCCGCTTACTCGCCTGCGGGAACTCGCAGGCACGAGGGGGCTGCGGGCAGAGTGGCACAGGCCCCCGACACCGCGGATTGCTGCGTGGCGCGGATTGCGGCGGCCGACCCCGCCCCGGCGCCGCGGTGCCACCGACTCAGCGCCCCAACCACGGCGTCGATGCTCGATCCAGTAGATAGTCGAGCAACGCGGGCACGTTCATGAGCGTGATCGCCCACGGGTGCACCTCTACGGATACGTCGCAGAATCCGTTGCTGTCGTAGTCGACTGCGTTGATCACGATCGGCGCCTGTTTGTTCTTCATGCTGGTCGCTGCGCGGATCATGTCCTCGCGATCCTCGGTGTCCCACAGCGGTTGGGCATGCTCGTCGAGGAACAAGGCCGGGTCGATCACCACATTCTCCGGCGTGACTGTCTCGTAGGTAACTCGCGCTGTATCTGGCACTGCTACGCACCCCTTCTGGTGTTTTTTCCTGCTGGTCGCACTGCGGCCCCGTCGTTCACGGCCCCGCACACCTGGTATCGCTGCGCAGAGCTTCTCTGGGCCGTGGCTTCATGACCGCCGGGCGGATCTGAGTGGCGTTCATTCGCCGGCGTCGGAGTCAGCGTTGGGGCACCCCCGATACTCGCCGGGGTCGGGGTCGTGGGACCACCGCCACCCCACCGGGCCGGGTGCCGGGCTTGGGAACAGCGCGCCCGCACACCAGGGGCACTCGGCGATGTCAGCCGCGGACTCCGGATCGGGAAGGTTCACTTCCGCCGAGCTCATCTCATTGGCCGCCCAGGAAGGGGTCGGCGTGCTCGGCGATCAGCGCATCGAGGCTGATCCCGATACCTCCGTAGGTGACATAGAGCGTGCCGTCGACGATCTTCCAGTCGTCGGCACCGATCCAGTCGGTGAGAATGATGTCGCGGGCCATGTCGAGCGCGTCGCTGGGTTCGGTCGCGTCGATGCCGCGATCGGCTGCACCGGCGGCCAGCCCCGTCTGCATGCGGGCGAGGTAGTCGTCCTCGGGCCCCGCTGCGACGACGTTGCCGAATCCCCACACTTCGAACATCGTTGCCATGTTGTTCTCCATTCCTCGGGTTTTGAATGCTCCAGTTGCGGCCAGATCAGGGCAGCAGCGGGGCACTGATCTTGTGTTCACGAAACAGATGGTTCTGTTGCATCGTTACGAGCGACTCCCCCCGGCCGCTGACGAGCAGTTCGCCGCACTCCCCGCACAGCGTTGCCTGTGGCCCGTGGAGGTCGAACCGTTCCCCGAACTTGCCGATGAGTGCGCTCACCGTGGTGGACCGGATTGCTCGCGGCATCGGATTGCCGTCCCAGTCCGCACCCCAGATGAGAACGACGTCAGCGCCTCCGAGGTGATCGAGGTACTCGGCCGCTTCGTCGGCGGTGAGCCGGTCTCCGACCGCCATCAGAGAACTCCACCCTCGGGCACATAGTGTGCGTCGGCTGGCACGTACTGCCGGTGCGCGGCCAACGTGGACTCCACCTCGTCGAGTCGACGATCGATCTCATCGGTCACGCCGGTGCGGTCAGCGACGGGATCGGACTCGACGGCGATCTGCACCAGGCGCACCACATGCGTCCCGCCGGCCGCCTCGGAATCCTGGACGTCGCTGTCGTAGACCGCCTCCGCTCGCGGGCGATCCGGCGCCCAGATAAAACCGCCAGCACCACCATCAGTGCCCGCTGGCGAGAAGGACGCGACCCACACGTTCGTGGCCATCTGTCTACGCCTCCCGGCCGAGCTGCCGCGTCACGGCGACTTCCAGCCTCTGATGAACACTTCGCATGGGAATCCTCTCGATTGGCTCGTTCACCAGGGAGGCTGCCACAGGCCCCGGACAGGCCTTCTCCATACCGCAGCGCGGATCCGCTTCCACTTCATGCAGTGTGTGTGCAGCGATGCACGTCAACGCTGTCGGCGACTGTCTATACAGTCCCGCTCACCCCACGCGCGGCCCCCCACCTGCGCCTGCGGGCGGCACCGGGCACAACCAGTCCGGGCGCCCCAATCGATCGGAGGACAGTTCCATGCCCAACCCCCACTTCACCCGTGACCAGATCTCGGCCGCCCTCAACATCTCGATGGACGAGATCATCAACGCCGCCGGACTCGGCGAGGAGGCGGCCGCCAACGCGATGATCCTCCTCCTCAACGCCACGCTCCACATGCTCGACCACAACCCCGCTGGCGACACTGTCGAACTGGAGCAGGTCGTCGCCGATATCTACGAAGACGGCACCACGCTGACCGACGTTCTGGGCTGGCTCCGCTAGCCCCGGGCTGGCACGCCAACGGTGTCGGCGACTCTCGATACAGTCCCGTTTACCCCGCGCCTGCGGCGGCACCGGGCACAGCAGTCCGGTTTCCCCTCCAAATCGATCGGAGCATTTCCATGTCCAGCACCTTCACCCGCGACCAGGTCTCGAATGCCATCAACGTCTCCGCCAACCAGATCATCGCCGCTGCGGACCTCGCCGAGGAGGGGACCGTCGACGCATTGAACCTCCTCGTCAACGCGACGCTTCACATGCTGGACCACAACCCCGATGGCGACGCCGGCAATTTGGAGCAGGCCGTCGCCGATTCCTACAGCGACGCCTCGCTGAGCGAGGTGCTGAGCTGGATCCGCTAGTCCCAGCTCCACCCTGTTCGCCACGATCCCGAAGCAGCTGTTCCTCTCCACCTACAGCCAACCGAAACGAGAACCCTGAGATGACCGACCCCCGATTCACGGCCCTCATCCGCAGCAGTGACGTCGCCGCGCAAGAGGCGCGGGCCGCGGATCCACGGAGCCATCCCGACACCGCCACCATCGCGCACACGGCAAGGATCACGATCGATAGACTGCGCCGAAGTGCGGTGGCGGGGCTCGACGATTTCATTGCGGCCACCGGCTGGGACCCGAGCTGCCCGATGGTGCCCGTCACCGGCGATACGCAGTTGGGAGTGTTGCTGCAGCGGGCGCAGAGTGGCTTCAATGGCAGCGGCCAGAACGTGGCCATCGTCCCGGTTGCACTCGCACTCGGCGGCGAAATCTCGATCCATGTCTTCGCGCTGGCTCAGCATTCGGCGCAGCCAGGTGCGTTCGACGTCGGCGAGGCGGACCTTTTTCCCGAGGCAGCCACGCTCGCTGAGGTCACTGCTTCGCTTTCGGGCCCCGGAGTCCTCATCATCGATGACCTCGACGCCGACGAAGCCGCACTCATCAGCTACTGACTCTCAAGGAGCGCCACTGTGTCCAACCCCGTTCCCGTCGCTGACGAGCCTGATTCGACTGCGGTCACCTACCGCGAACTTCTCCAGCACTCGACTTCTGCAAGCGAGGCCTTTGTCGACGTCCAGACTCCTCCCGGCCACTTCGGGGTCGTCGTCAAGAATGTCGGCGGCGTGCAAACGTACTGGTTCAAAGGCACACTCGGGGATCCTGCTGCGCGAACAGTGGCCCGCACGCAGCACGGCGTCGGCCACTACATTGGCGGCGGCGTTCTTGGCGGCACGCCTGCGGCACACTGACCGCCTCCTGGCACGTAGAGCACTGGCAGGATCGAGACTCACCGCGAGCGGAGATCCAGGCGGCCGTCGATTGTGCCGCCTGCGAACGCCGTTAGACCATGAGGGCTACCGTGCATCCGGGCGTGGACGACACCGCCGACCAGGTGCCGATCTTGAGGATGTCGTCCCCACGCAAGGCAACCCAGCTGTTGCCCGCCGCCACGGCCGCGGCCTTCCGGTCTTCGTATTCTTGCTCGCTCATTCCGTCGGGCGGAACGTTGTCCAGAATCGGAGTACCTTCATTGTCGTACTCAACAATCTCTGAAACAATTATCGTTGCCATCGGGATTCTCCCAATTTCGCTCAATACCCTCTGTGGCCACTTCTCTTGTGACGCCAGCTACTATCTCACCCCGTAACGATCCGGTACTGAGAGTTCTGGCCGTAGTGGTCATGGAAGGCTTTGCGCACGATCTCAATTTCGCCGCCCGTGCGGGGACACGCCGGTCCGAGCGATCTGAATATTGCGATGATGGCGTGTTCCGTCAAGTCCACCGAGTAGGGACCCGAATCCGATACAGATCGAGCTTCTGCGGCGATCTTTGCCGCCACCTTTTCCTGATTCTCGGCAATTTCAAACCAACCGCGCACATCCGTATCGAACGGATCATAGTGGATCATTTCAGCCATACCCTATTCTTCCTTCTTGGTATTCCTTGTGACACCCAACGAATGTCAACACCTCGGACTTTATAGTCCAGACTTCGAATTGACTTCGTCGATGTACTCGCCGATGTAGTCGAGATTATGGTCGCCAGCCCCAATGCGCGCACTATAGACAGAGCCGTCATTGACGTACACCCGCAGGACCCGATCTGCTGGAAGATTTCGGGTATCGATGTCGATAATGAGAGCGCCGTCTTCTGCGCCTGTGGTCGCGAAGATCTGCACGGCTGCGCCGCCGTCACCTACAGTCACCGTTTCGCTCACTATTCGCTTCCCTTCCTTTTACCTAACGCACTGTCTGTAAGGCTCTGGTCTGCACCGTTGAACGGATTCCGAGAGCTGACCGCGAGCGGTTCTACCGGCAGTTGGACACCCCCGGTGATTGCGGTTCTTTCAGTTCGCCCGGCCAGGCGGCTCGGCCATCGCGGAGGCGATGATCTCGCGTGCCTGCTCCGGGGTGAGTCCGAGTTCTGCGTTTGCCTGGTCCGCGTATGCCTTTGCCGCGGCCAAGGAGGCCCATCCGGGACTGACGTTGACGTATCCCGCGACGCCGCGTTCGGAGGCAACGACGGTGAATGTGCCGTCGGGCTGCTGCATTGCCTCGTCGACGTACAGTGCTCGATTCCCCATGGTCAGACTCCCTCAGTTGGTGCTGCACGTCGTGTGCGGCGATCGTCCCGAGCCTGGCACATCGGCCCGACAGCCGGACCATCCCCAGTCGGGGCACGGAACTGGCGAAACGCCCCGTCGCGTCCCGAAGTCGTGACCGCCGGAGTGCGGTCACGACTCGTAGTGGTCATCGGCGACCAGTGTCCAGCCGAACGACAGCTCGTAATACCCAGCCGGGTGTCGCGGCACCTTGGTCGCGGCGACCGGTTGGTCGTTGTCGCCGACGGGGCGTGCGTACTCGAAGAGTGTGATCTCTCCGTCGGCCGCCACCTCCGCCTTCGCGCAGTAGTCACCGTCGTCTTCCTCGGCGAGCGCATTGAATCTGGCCAGGGTCGCCAAGAGCGTCGCTTCGTCGACGAGCGGAACCACAAATCCGTTCCAGTCCCCGGCACGTTCATGCGCCGCGAAGGTGTGCGCAGGCACTCCGTAGTCTTGATCAAAAAAGTATCGGAACATCACGTTCCCTTCCCCTGACATCGAGCGCGGCTACTGCGCCCAGCGGTCGACTTTGACCAGTTCCCTGACATCCATCTCTTCGTCGAAGTCGTCGAACAGGTCTTCGTCGTGCTTGTACACCCCGCGCAAGTCGAACTCGGAGCCGTCATAGTCAGCGTCGTCGTACTGCGAGTTGAATCCCTCAGCACATAAGGTGCGCGCTTCGGATTCCGTCGCCGCCACAATCGTGCGGCTCTCGTGATCGTCGCCCTCCAAGTGGAAGACCAACTCAGTGTCCACGTCGCCGTCGGCCTGGTTCATCGGAGTCTTCACCTTCCCTAGTCGCTCGCGGCGGGCACTCCGCCGAGCTCGATCGACGGCCCGGTCTCACGGCCGGCGGCGTCGAGCGCGTACAGCGCCAGTCCGCCGTCATCGATCGCGATGTGCGGGTCAGTAATCGTGTTGAGCCAGCGGCGCAGTTCATCGGTGGTGATCATGGCGCCGAAGCTAACAGTCGGCCCCGACAGGGTCCAGATCGGCGCTTCCCCGCGCTCGCGTCGCAATCACAGCCGGGTAGCGGTGAAGGCGGCAGCGGCAGCGGTCATACCGTTCACCGCATACAGTCCGTGGACCGGCTTGGGCCGTTGGATCCCAGCCCCATCGCAGATCGGGTCCCCGGGGATGCAGTAGTCGCGAACCTTCGTTCGGTACAGGCGCCCGACCCGCATCGGTGGAACGTGCGCATCGCGGAACCATCGGTCGGAGGGCTGACCGAAGACCACCACACTCGCCACGTGCGACGCCACACGCGACGGCAATGGGGCCGGAACTTCACGCACCATCGCCGGCACCTGGGCCAGCTGATCGCTCACCGCGTAGGTGACCACTACCGCTCCCTGCGAATAGCCGCCCACCACAATGCGTGCCTGCGGGCACCGAACGGTGAGCGTCTTGATCTGCCGCTGGGCGTTCCGCACGCCCGCGGCAACGGTCCGCAGGAACACCACTCCTTCTTGGAAGTCACCGCTGGCGGCGTACCTGACCGGCGAGACACGTACGTCCTTGCCTGCGAACCGCAGTTGCAGGCTCCGATGCAGTGCCTGCCCTGTGAGTCCGATCGGCGCACCCACTTCGTTCGTCCCCCTGGCGAACAACAGCTGCACATCAGCGCATGACACCGCATGTGCGACGCCTACACCAGAGGGCAACAGTTGTCCGACCGCGGCAGCCGCCACAATGAGCCCCGCTACAACGGCCTTGCCCACGCGCACGCCTTTCGGCGTGCCGCCCAGCCGGCCCGCCACGGCCCCCTCCTTCGACGAGGCGTCAGTAACCGAAGGCACGGAGCGCCTCTTCCCAGCTGTCAAAGGTTCCGTCGGTGTCCCACTCCGGGTTGGGGCCGAAGTCGCTCGACTCGTAGTGCCACTTGCCGTCGGCGCCGGAGCTGACAGCCACGACGACTCCCTCTTCGGACCAGACCCGAACCTCCGTGGCGTCGAGCTCACGGTAGGGCTCGGACGAGATGTCCTGATCGTCCGCGCAGAACTGAATATGAGTGATGTCGCTCATCTGGCCCTCTTCCCTTCTTCCTGTCACTGCGACTTGTCGGCGTAGCCTATATGTCGCCCCGGACAGGACCTCACCTGTCACACGGATGGTGCTCACTCCCACTATTTCTGCACCACATTTTGGTAGCGCCCGACGCTCCCGCTCGCTGCAGATTCACCTAGACGCGGTTGAATACGTTGGCAATTTCCAGGGGAGGGCCCTGCCCGAGTGCGAGTGCTGCGCCCGCCAGACGTCCCCCAACGTCGGTCAATCCTCGGTCCCAGAATCCTGGCCCGTGCCCACTGCGCGTCAGTAGCAGGTCATAGCCGATCATCGACCACCCTTCTCTCCCATCAGAAAAGGCGTCGACGTATTCCCGTACATCACTTTCATTCTCGTTGATGAAGGCAGCAACGACTTCGCGCCACGCCTCCATGTAGCTTGCGTGTACGTCGGTGACGACGTAGGTGCGGTCCAGAAACGGTCCGTCACCGGACCCCTGATCGTGATCCGCATGTGTGTCATCGAGGTACGTAAGTAGAAGGGCTTGGACATACCCTTCCGTCGCGACATCCAGCTCGGTCATTGTTACGGCCACAGAGCTCCCTCTCTCTTCATCTATTTCACCACGCACTTAACTGAGGCGCCTCGGAGAGATCGCGTTAATCGGACCCTACGTCAACGACGAGGCCGTAACCGAGTGCACACTGGAGGATGTCGGATACGATCGGATCGTACGCCCTTTCGCGTGTTTTGCAGAAGCAGCGACCCCCGCGGATACCGAGATGGAATGTCTCGCAGCTCTCTTCTCTCTCGACATCACCGTTAAGCATGATCTCTTCACGGCTAATCAACGGTTCGCCGTCCCCCAGAGGGCCCCGAACACTGATTCCCCTATCTCCCGCCGCCCCGATGATCCTCTCGACCTCACCGAGGAATTCTGCGGTCAGAGGTTTTTCTGTCCTCGTCCAGTACCGAGTAAATCCCATTGCCAGTCCTCTCTCTCGCGGTAGTAGTTCGTGACGAAGCATTTTGCCGCGTCGTGAGGACTCACGCATATGAGCCCAATGGATGGTGGACATCTTCGCAGTTGCCGGGGCCCTCCCGGATCCGCCAGTTCACCGTCTGGTGGAGGAGATACCGGCCCCGATCGCGCCCGGATCGGCGACCTGCGCCGGGCGTAGGCGACAGGTGAAACACTGCAGTCATGATCATGGGGAGAAGACAGCGAGTGCAGTGCCAAAGCACT
This sequence comes from Gordonia alkaliphila, assembly GCF_023017165.1. GTDB lineage: Bacteria > Actinomycetota > Actinomycetes > Mycobacteriales > Mycobacteriaceae > Gordonia > Gordonia alkaliphila. The sequence continues at coordinate 176,018 of NZ_JALKBW010000002.1, read as the reverse complement.
CACCACGACCTGGATGGGCGGACTTGGATCTGCTCCAAGGAGGCCGGCCACCCCGATTCGCACAGTGCGTACCGGCTCATCTGGGACGACGACACGGGCGGCCCCCGCGTCTAGCTGTGACGCCCTAGTTGAGTTCCCAGTCGTCGCAGTCGCCGTTGGCGACGCTTGCTGCGACGTGTGTGGGTGTTCCTCCTGCACAGAGGCGTGCCTGTGCGTCGACGACGTTTGCTTGACGTGCGGGTGTGGCGTGGAGAGCTGCGCTACCTGCGGCTGTCCGTGCGAGGGCTGTGACTGTGAGAACGGGGCGTGCCCCGACTGCGCGTGCGCCGACACGCGCCCCGTCGGCCCCTAATACGGTCACGCGCTCGACAGCATGGGGCAGGGGGTCGGATGAACTCACGTTGAGGGCTGCGACCGGGGTCCCTTCCTCCGGCCGCCCCACCTGCGGAGACATTGGGGCTGTCGGCACACTGTGGAACCATGAACTACGGCACGGGCCAGTTCCGTGCCACCCGACGATCAGAGAGACGCGCCTGTGAGCATTCCACGCACCTATAACGATCTTCCCGCTGAGACCAAGGAGCGCTACGCGGCAGTTCACTGGCTCTTCGTATTTCAGAGTGCGTTGACCCTTTCGGCGAGCTGACCGGAATGCAGTAGGGACCGCAAGATGTAGTGGTCGAGGTTGCGGAAGCCCTGGGCGATTCCGCGGAGGTGTTCGAGGCGTCCGTTGATGGCTTCGACGGGTCCGTTGGAGACGCCGGTGTCGAAGTAGGCGAGGATGTCGGCGCGCCTGTTCCATAGGCTTCGTCCGAGTTGAGCGAGCTCGGTCAGGCCGGCGGGTAGTCCGGTGCGGATCCGTCGCAGGATCTTGTACATGAGTTTCTTGCCCTCGCGGCGGTGTCGGTGTTCGTAGGCGGCGATGAGTTGCTGATACACCTGATGGGTGATCTCCACGGCGGCGTGTGCGTCGTGGCTGGTCAACGACTCGAATAGGCGGATCTTCTGTTTGTCGGTGAGGAGTTCGGTGCGGGTGTGCAGGATCCGGCGGATCTTGTAGAGCGGGTCGTCTTTGCGGCCGCGGTGCCCACACACCTGCTGCTGGACCCGTTGCCGGCACTGGTCGAGTTTGCTCGCGGCCAGGTGTACGACGTGGAACGGATCCATCACCACCCGAGCGGTGGGGAGTTCTTCGGTGGTGGCGCTCTTGTAGCCGGTGAATCCGTCCATCGCCACGACCTTGATCCGATCCCGGAACCGTTGGTCTCGCGCCTGCATCCACTGCTTGAGGACCTGTTTGGATCGTCCGCCGATCATGTCGAGCAGCCGTGCCGGACCTGTCCCGTCGATGACCGGAGTCAGGTCGATCAGGACCGTGACGAAACTCGGTTCCCCTTGTCCGCGAACATGTTTCCACTTGTGCTCGTCCGCACCGAGGCAGCGGACCCCGTCGAGGTGGTCGCCGTCGTAGACCAAGGCGCGAGCGGCGTCTGTAGCGATCTGGTTGACCGTGTTCCACGAGATCGCGAGGTTCGCGGCCACGGCGGCCACGCTCATCTTGTCGACCACGATGCGCTGCAAAATCCAGCGTTCGGTCCTGGTCGTGACCACTGCTCGCGGTCGGGCGATGTGGTCGATCCTCGCGCGGAAGACCGACCTGGAGCAGTCGCTGGTGTGGCAGACGAACCGCGGAACCGCCACGTGCAGGAGGACTGGATAGCCGGCGGCGGGCGTGTCGGTCAGGACCCGTACGACCCGATCGCGTGGTTGACCTGCCATATTGCAGTCCGGGCAGCGTCGATCGGGGTCGAGGACCTCGCAGAAAATGTGGGTCCGGTCATCGGCGCCGACGGCCGCACCGGTGATCGTCACGCCCAACTCGACGGTTCGGCAGATCGTGTCGGCAACATCGGAAGTAAGCTCAGCCATGGGTCCTGTGGTGTGCGTCGGGGTTGTTGAGGAACTTCCATGATCACACCCCAGGGCCCACCTACATCTTGTGGTCGCCCGCGCTCGTCCCGAACCTCACCTACGCACTCTTAGATCCGAAGAGCCGGAAATCCGCCCCTATGGGCGCGCGGTCACCAGGATCGCAGGAGCCTAGTTTCCCGGTATGAAGATGAATCCGAAACCCGCACTCGCCCTGTCCGCCCTGTCCGCCCTATCTGCTGTCCTGGTCCTTACCGGCTGCGGATCAGGGGTAGACGATTCCGCCCCGCACTCACCGCTCACCAGTACGACGACCGAATCACCGGTCACGTCCGATCACACCACGGCCACCCCGCCAGCCAAGGAATCCGAAGCGAAGGAAACCGAGGGGCCGGTGGCACCCGAAGAAGCGGCCCCCGAGGAACCGGTCTACACCGAGCCGCTGCCCGAAGCGGCACAGCCAGAACTTCCCGAGGGCTGTCATTGGGTCGCCAACAGTGTGACCGGTGAGTTGATGGAACAGTGTCCCTGGACCCCGAAGGGCGACATCGGTTACAACTCGCCCGAGGAACTGAGCGAGGCGAACCAGCGTGGTGCCTGCGATGCCATCGGCCAGCCCTACCCCTGCTGACCTCCGACCGACCAACCGGCGTGGGCACCGACCGCGCTCACACCCGCTCCACTACTGTTCAACCGGAACCCAAGAGACAGGACGATTCTCGTGGCAGGCACGCGACACTCAGGCGCACTCGAACTCACCTGGACCGACAAGGACAAGGCGCTCCTATCGGTCGGGGACGGCAAGTACGACTACACGTTCGTGGACCCCGGCGATTACCGGGTGGCCGAAGTGCGGCTGCTGGATGAGATGGGCGCGTACGAGGCCGACATCCCCGAGGAGCGCCCCGACGACCTCCCGGCTCCCACCACGGACAACCTGCTCATCACCGGGGACTCGATGCACGTCCTGGACTCGCTGGCGAAGATTCCCGAGTACGCCGATGAGTATCTCGGCAAGGTGAGGTGCGTCTATATCGACCCGCCGTTCAATACGGGACAGACGTTCGACAACTACGACGACAACATCGACCATTCGATCTGGCTGACCATGCTCCGGGACCGCCTCGACCAGATCATGCCGCTGCTGGCCGAGGATGGCTCGGTCTGGGTTCACCTTGACCATGTGGAGGTTCACCGCTGCCGGATGGTGATGGACGAGGTGCTGGGGATTGACAACTTCGTCGCTGAGGTTGCATGGCAGAAATCTGATGCGAGCCGTAGTAACAATCAGGGCGTCTCGATTGCTCATGACGTATTGCTTGTATACCGAAAGTCTGCAAACTGGCGGCCAAACCGAATGGATCGAGCGGCGGCGCTTGACACGAAGTACACGTCACCTGACGGTGATCTGGACCGATGGTTTGACAATAATCCAACAGTCCGGGGTGACCGCAAGCACCACGACTACATTCATGCCATTCAACACCCGATAACTGGCCGTCTCATCTATCCCACAAAGAGCCGACACTGGGCGAAGTCCCAGGACTGGATTCTCGCGCAGATGTCAGAGTACGCGCCCTACGAGTTGCGGGATATCAACGACGCTGACGCTCGCGCAGAGGTGTGCGGAGTCGGGGTCGATCAAATCCGTGAGGCTGTCACCGCCGTCATGCTTGCCGTGCCGCTAGATGAAGCCGCTCAACAGGCTCGGGAGCGATATGCCGCTGGGAATTGGCCCGATATCGTGTTGCGGTCCGGTGGTGAGGGTGGAATAGGGTTCAAACTCCGTATCCCTACGGGAGGATCGGTTCCGACGAGTTGGTGGCAGTTCAGCGAGGTTGGATCGAACCGTACGGCGAAGTCGGAAATCAAAGCGCTGTTTCCTGGCGATCATGCTTTCGACACTCCCAAGCCCGAGCGCCTGCTGCAACGAATCATCCATATCGCCACGAACCCCGGCGACATCGTGCTCGACTGCTTCGCGGGGTCTGGCACCACCGCTGCCGTGGCGCAGAAGATGGGCCGTCGCTGGGTCACCTCCGAACTGCTCCCCGAGACCGTCGCACGCTACACACTGCCCAGGCTCCGCAAGGTCATCGACGGTGACGATCCGGGCGGGATCACCACCACGACCACCCGAATCGCCGCCGAGGGAGTGGAGTTGCCGGACGGGGTGGAACCTGAGCCGGCTCAGGAGTTTCTCAGTGTTCTCGGCAAGTTCGCCAAGGAGGTCGAGATCCCCCTCGACCTGTTCAAGAAGACTGCCGCTGCGATCCGCGCCCAAGGCAAGTCCGCCACCCCGGCCCTGGACCCCGAGGAGCAGAAGACTCTGCTGCGGCTGCTGGGCAAGGTCGGAAAGGCTACGACTGCGGACTCAGACGACGAGGACTCCGGCACCATCGACCTCATGCCCGAGGCCGCTCGCGCACTCCGCAAGGCTGCCAAGACCCGCGACGAGACGGTGACCAACTGGCACGGTGGCGGGGGATTCCGGCACCTGGTCGTCCGCGAGTCCATGTTCACCGAGGAGCAAGGCCGCGTGTTCCTGGCGGACTGGGCGGTGAATGGGGAACTGGCCGAAGCGATGTGTGCTCAGTTGGGGGTGCGGTATGCCCCCGAGGGAATCTTCGCCGCCGCCCAGGGCAAGACCCGGTACGTCGTCATCGACGGTCTGGTGCGCGCCTCGACCATCGCCTCGATCACCGATCTGCTGCCCGAGGATGCGGTGGTCTCGGTCTGGGCCACACAGGTCGATCCCGAGGCCGCAGACGCGCTCAGGACGGCCCGGAAGGGTTCGACCCTCCACACCATCCCGGCCTCGGTTCTGGACCGCTACAGGCGCTCTCAGGCCACCCGTTCCCCGTTCCGGCGTGACGTGGCCCAGACCTCCGCGCCCGACACCACCACGGCTCCCGCCGAAGGAGAGACCCGATGACCGAGATGACTTACCCGAGCCTGGCCGACCTCGATCTGGTCGCAGAAATCAGCGCACGCCTGGACTTGCGAGAGCCGAACCGGCAAGCCCTGGAATCGGTGGCCCTGGCGACCTCCCAGCACTTCGACGTAGACCATGAGCCGCCGCCGTTCGAGTGCGTCGTGGACTCGGCTACCGGTGTGGGCAAGACCTACGTGATGGCTGGGCTGATCGAGTATTTCTCGCAGATCGAGACCCCGGTGCGGAACTTCCTGATCCTGGCACCGGGCCGGACCATCCGCCACAAGACGATCCAGAACTTCACCCCCGGCCACCGCAAGTCCCTGACCGGCTCGATGGTCTCGCGGCCCTATCTGGTCACAGCCGACAACTTCAAGTCCCCGGCCACGGTCGCGGCGATGGCCGACACCACCAAGACCAAACTGTTCGTCTTCTCCGTCCAGGCGCTCACCTCCAAGTCCGGCGAGGGACGCGCAACCCACGAGTTCCAGGAGACCCTCGGCGGATCGCTCTACAAGTGGTTGAAGAACCTCGAAGACCTGGTGATCCTGGCCGATGAATCCCACTGTTACCGCAGCGCCGGGTTCGCCCGGACGATCACCGATCTGACCCCCGAGGTGGTGATCGGGATGACCGCCACCCCGCTCGACTCGGAGAAAGACCTCATCGTCTACCGCTACCCGCTGGCTGACGCGATCAGGGATCAGTACGTCAAGACTCCCGTCCTGGTGGCCCGTCACGATGACCGCAAGGACACCACGACCAAGTTGCTCGACGGGGTGACGCTGCTGCGCTGCAAGGCCGACATCGCCCGTGCCTACTGCGAAGAGAACGGTCTGCCGACCGTCAATCCCGTCATGCTGGTGATCGCTGATTCCACTGCTGCCGCCGACGAGTTCTGCGAGATCCTCGACAGCGAAGCGTTCGACAACGGCGCGTGGATCGGCAAGACCCTGGTGGTCCATTCCAACCTCTCCGGGGACGCGAAGGAAGACGCTCTGGCGAAACTGGAAGCGGTGGAAGACCCGGCCTCCCCGGTGCGGATCATCATCAGCGTCGGCATGCTCAAAGAGGGCTGGGACGTGAAGAACGTCTGGGTCATCGCCTCCATGCGTCCCTCCATCTCCTCGGTGCTGACCGAGCAGACTCTCGGACGCGGCATGCGCCTGCCGTTCGGTTCCTACACCGGGGTGCGGTTCCTCGACTCACTGGAAGTCCTGGCCCACGAGCGGTACGAGGCGATCCTGCGCAAGCGCGAATCGCTGAACGAGCAGTTCGTGGATTACGCCGTGTGGATGAGCACTCGCACCGACTCCGAGGGCAACACGGTTATCGAGAAGGAAGAGACCCCTCCGGTCACCCCGGCGATCTTCCCGTCATCGGGAGAGGGAGAGTCGGCCCCGGTGAACCCTGAGCCGGCTCAGGATTCCGGCGAGGGTGGATGCCCCGGTCCGGCCCCCGAACCGGTCTCGGTCACCTCGCTGGAAGAGGTGACTGCCGAAGCCGAGCGCCAGGCGCGCGAGGCTTCGGAGAAGAAGCCGCGCGTCTTCGAGGTGATCGCGGACCGCGAGAAGATCGTCCTGCCGTATGTCGATCAGAAACCGATCTCCCCGGAAGTCACGCTCAACCAGATCACGAACCTGGCCCCGTTCACCGAACTGGGGAGGTCCATCGGGGTCTCGGCCTCCGACGACTTGAAGCGCACGCGCCTGGAAAGCGTGCACGGAAAACTGACCGGGGTGACAGACACCGAGACGGTGCGCGCCGGTCGCGTGGACATCCCGTTGGAGACCACGCGGGAAGACCTCATCACCGCGATCCTGAACACCCCCGGCGTGCCGAGGAAGACGGCTGAACTGGGCGCGGCGCAGCGGATCGCTGACGCGGTGATCGACGGGATCGGTGACGACGCGGCGGCGTACCTGTCGGCCTACCTCGACAGCGCCAAGCAGCGCACCTCCGGTCTGGTGCGCGAGACGTTGCTCAGCGCGGGGACGCAAGGAGTGACCTACGACGACGAGGTGCTGACCGCCGCGCTCGACTCTCCGCGCACCATCACCAAGAAGGAGTACGTCACCGCCGACCGCGCCACGTTCGACCGCGCGCTGGCCTACGAGGGGTGGAAGCGTTCGCTGTACCCGGCAGCGACGTTCGACTCCTCTCCCGAGTACAAGACCGCGCGGGTGATCGACAACGCCGATGAGGTCGTCGTCTGGGCGCGTCTGCACCGCAACGATCTGCCGATTACCTGGACTCGCGAGGGCCGTACCTACAACCCGGACTTCGTGGTGATCGAAGAAGTCGAAGGTGTCCGGCGCGCGTGGCTTGTCGAAGTCAAGTCCGACAAGGACGCTCCGACCGCCGAGGTCCAGGGGAAGAAGAACGCCGCGAAGGTCTGGGCGAACATCGTGAACAGTTCCGGGAAGACTCCGAATGTCCAGTGGGGTTACCTGCTGCTGACCGAGACCGACATCCGGGAAGCGCACGAGTCCTGGCAGAAGATGAAATCGCTCGCGTCGTGAGAAGGGTGTGTGGGGGACGGGAGCCTCTCACGTAAATCCCGGCCTCTCTCGCATCACCATCACCCTGATTCGTCATCGCGGCGTTTCCCGCCCGAGAGCCTGGCATCACCGATTCCCTTACACATCCCACGCCCCACGTTCTCCGCGAATACCGGCTTCCCCGACCCGCTTCTTCCCTGATTCACCGCTCCGCGTTTTCCTGATTCCCACCCTCCGGCCACCGACGAAACCGCCTCGACCACCTCCCACTTCCACTGATTCCCGCCCTGCCACCACCCCATCTCCACAGATGTGCGACAACGTGGGATAGAAAACCTATGTTTTTCTCCCGCCGAAATGGCCGAAATCGCCTCCCCGAACTATTACCGGCCCACCCCCACCTCTCTGACCTGGGGGTATGGGAAGAGTGTGGCGACATCGTGGGAAGAAACGTCGCGGTTTTCCAAAAATCGGTCCCCGCCGCAAAGGAAAACGAATCATTGATTCTATGAAATCAGATGATGACTTTCACTCACAGGTTCGCTTCAATCCCTCATCTGATCCCACAGAACCATATCTCCTCACTTCGTTCCAAGATACCTGATCCGTTTTCAAACGTATGAGATTCACTCCGGTCGTCTCCGAGGTATCCGAGGATGTCCGGTATCTCCGGTACGCTACGCTTCCTCCGATACCGGACATCCTCGGATACCTCTCCGACTCCCTTCGTGAATCTCATACTGTTCTTTCTTTCTGCTTTCAGCAGACCCACTTTCTCTGTGATGCCAGGTAATCAGGAGAACAGGGATTGGCGGTGTCAAATCGTGGAAGCAACGTTGTCTTTGAGTAGGCGTTCGAAGGCTTCCCTCGGGGTGTAGAAGCCCAGGCATTGGCGTGGCCGCTCATTGAGCTCGCGGGCGATCGCTTCCAGGTAGAGCTGGTCGGACGGGATCTCGGTGCCCTTGGGCAGGTACTCGCGGATCAGGCCGTTGGTGTTCTCGTTGGTAGGTCGTTCCCATGGTGAGCGGGGATGAGCGAAGTAGATCGGCAGGTCGGCGGCGACGGTGACGCTGGCATGCTCAGCCATCTCAGTGCCTTGATCCCACGTCAGCCCTTTCCGCATGAACTGCGGTAGTCCCCGCAGGTGATCGATCAGCACATCGGCAACACCCGACGCTTTCTTCCCGTCTGGCAGACCCAGGATCAGCGTGTACCGGCTCGTGCGTTCCACCAGTGTTACCGCCGCGGACTGGCCGGCCTTCCCGACGATCAGATCCCCCTCCCACCAGCCCGGCACCCGCCGATCAGATGCTGTCTCGGGGCGGTCATCGATACTGACCATGCCCACGATCCGCGCTGATCGCTCACCGGCCGACTTCCTCGGTGTGCGCACGGTGCGTTTGGACTGCAGCAGGATGCCCTGAGCAGCCAACTCTCCCTTCGGGAGAGCGTAGATCCACCGATAGATCGATTCGTGTGAAATGCGGCGTCCGTGGGCGTTCGGTGATCCCGTCATGGGGTCCACTGTGGAGTCTTCGGACTCGAGTTTCAATCGGCCAGCGATCTGTCTGGGTGTCCGCGATGCGCGCAGGTCGGATCGTACTCGTTCGGCGAGTACCGAGTCGGTGTCGATCGTTCTGGTCTGTGGGCGGGCTCGTCGTGCCTTCGCTTGCTTGTCGGCGTGTATGACGCGATAGGTGCCGGCTTTGGTGGCGTTGCGTTTGATCTCTCGCGACACGATCGACTTGTCCCGGCCGATCTGCTCGGCGATCGCGGTGACCGTCATCCCCGCCCGTCTGCCGACGGCGATCTCCGTTCGATCCGCCACCGTCAGCATCATCCGTCCAAGCCCCACCCGGGTCTCCCGTCGTGCTACCTGCAACCCCTGGTGGCCTGCAGTGTTGCTACGACGCTATGACACCGCCATTCCCTGATTACCTGGCATCACAGAGAGAGTGGGTACAGAAGGGGTGCGGGGAAGGGGCGGCGCGGCGCGCGGCGGGAAGGGGCGGCGGCGCGATTCGGTGATGAGGCCAGAACCCGTACGACTTCTGTGGTGGACAGGTCGGCGGTCCGCGTGAAGGACTGGGCCAGTCTTCTCTCCATGCCAGCGGCCTCGGCCCTCTGTGTGCGAGAATACGAACAGGTGTGCGAGATCATCACCGCACACCGCACCTCCGTCTCGGAGTTCGTGATGGATCGTCATGGTGTTCCTCCTCGTCCGTATCGAGTTATAGAGGCTCTTCGGATCTAAGAGTGCGTAGGTGAGGTTCGGGACGAGCGCGGGCGACCACAAGATGTAGGCGGGCCCTGGGTGTGATCATGGAAGTTCCTCAACAACCCCGACGCACACCACAGGACCCATGGCTGAGCTTACTTCCGATGTTGCCGACACGATCTGCCGAACCGTCGAGTTGGGCGTGACGATCACCGGTGCGGCCGTCGGCGCCGATGACCGGACCCACATTTTCTGCGAGGTCCTCGACCCCGATCGACGCTGCCCGGACTGCAATATGGCAGGTCAACCACGCGATCGGGTCGTACGGGTCCTGACCGACACGCCCGCCGCCGGCCATCCAGTCCTCCTGCACGTGGCGGTTCCGCGGTTCGTCTGCCACACCAGCGACTGCTCCAGGTCGGTCTTCCGCGCGAGGATCGACCACATCGCCCGACCGCGAGCAGTGGTCACGACCAGGACCGAACGCTGGATTTTGCAGCGCATCGTGGTCGACAAGATGAGCGTGGCCGCCGTGGCCGCGAACCTCGCGATCTCGTGGAACACGGTCAACCAGATCGCCACAGACGCCGCACGAGCACTGGTCTACGACGGCGACCACCTCGACGGGGTCCGCTGCCTCGGCGTGGACGAGCACAAGTGGAAACACGTTCGCGGACAAGGGGAACCGAGTTTCGTCACGGTCCTGATCGACCTGACTCCGGTCATCGACGGGACCGGCCCGGCACGGCTGCTCGACATGATCGGCGGACGATCCAAACAGGTCCTCAAGCAGTGGATGCAGGCGCGAGACCAGCAGTTCCGGGATCGGATCAAGGTCGTGGCGATGGACGGATTCACCGGCTACAAGAGCGCCACCACCGAAGAACTCCCCACCGCCCGAGTGGTGATGGATCCGTTCCACGTCGTACACCTGGCCGCGAGCAAACTCGACCAGTGCCGGCAACGGATCCAGCAGCAGGTGTGCGGGCACCGCGGCCGCAAAGACGACCCGCTCTACAAGATCCGCCGGATCCTGCACACCCGCACCGAACTCCTCACCGACAAGCAGAAGATCCGACTGTTCGAGTCGTTGACCAGCCACGACGCACACGCCGCCGTGGAGATCACCCATCAGGTGTATCAGCAACTCATCGCCGCCTACGAACACCGACACCGCCGCGAGGGCAAGAAACTCATGTACAAGATCCTGCGACGGATCCGCACCGGACTACCCGCCGGCCTGACCGAGCTCGCTCAACTCGGACGAAGCCTATGGAACAGGCGCGCCGACATCCTCGCCTACTTCGACACCGGCGTCTCCAACGGACCCGTCGAAGCCATCAACGGACGCCTCGAACACCTCCGCGGAATCGCACAAGGCTTCCGCAACCTCGACCACTACATCTTGCGATCACTACTGCACTCCGGCCAGCTCGCCGGACGCATCAACGCACTCTGAGATCCGAAGAGCCCCATTTCTGCGCTCGGCGGCGCAATTCCTGCCTGGATAGCACGTAGGCTACGCTGCCTAGCTGCGTAGAGGGCGACTTCTTCGGGGATCATTCGCGCGAAGATGTCCGAGAGGTCGGCACCACTATCTGACTGCGCATCGAGATCCAGAAGGACTTCACTGAGGAGCCAGAAGTCAGGGTGATCCGGTCGGTCCGAAAAATCAGTCACGGCGCCATCCTTTATGGTCAGAAAACGTTTTAGGCACTCAGGGAGTTCAAGCGGTCCGCGCCGTCGAATCCGCCACGGATTCGACGGGCGTTGGATGCCGACCGGATCGTACCCCTCCCAGCCAGCCCGGCGGTTCGTCGCTGCTCCCTGTGGACCCCGGCTTCCCCGCTGTACGGAGGCGCTCCAATCCCCCCGAGGATGACCCACCGAAAGTAGGCCCTCGGAGCCCGGACACTGGACGCGGCTCCGCGCCCCCAGGGCTCGTTGCCCGGAGAACCCCTCACGATGGTGCCGGTCCGCGCCCGCTCGGCCATCAGGTGGCGGTACCGTCAATCGTCACACCACTGCCGGCCGCGAAGTGTCGGTGTGGGCCACTAGCGTGGTGCTGCGAAACCACCGCTTGCAGAAATTGGAGTAGATGTGTCGCCATCTCTAGATGACCGGTTCTCCGACTTGCCGGACAGGCTGGCCGGCAGGCCCTCAGCCGCGACCTCCGTTGCTCTCCACAGGCTCCCCCGGAGGCACAAGTGACGCAGACGCTTGTCGAGGAACAGACGGTGAAGTCCCGGCACCGAGTCAGGACCTACGGAGAGGTCTTCACTCCGCGTCATTTGGTCGACCTCATGCTCGACTTGGTCCGTGACGAGGTGGAGTCCGGACCGGACTTCGTCGATAAGACCTTCCTTGAGCCCTCCGCCGGAGACGGCAACTTCCTCGCGGCGATCTTGCGCCGCAAGCTCCGTGCGATCGAGCAGCGGTACCCGACCGCGAAGTGGTCTCAGGAGTCTCTGTTCGCCATCGCATCGATCTACGGCGTCGAGCTGCTTGAGGACAACCACCAGGAGGCGAAGGCGGTCATGCTGGCCGAGTTCCTCAGCTTCCATCAGTCCCACGGAGTTCCAGTCGGCGCCGACACTGACTTGTACCACGCGGCGCAGTTCCTCATCGCTACGAATATCGTCTGCGGCAACATGCTCACTGGCCAGACCCTCACCGGCCAGGACATTCAGTTCTCGTGGTGGAACCGTGTAGCCGGATCGCCCGGGTTGGTGCATCGTGAACCGTTCACCCTCGTGTCGTTGCACGGCGACGCCATCGACTTCACCACCTACGACAGCTACCAGGCGTGCCGGATCGATGAGGTCCACAAGGAAATGAGGGCCGATGTCTAGTCCGAGAATCAGCACGTTCCGTCAGATCAAACCGCTGATCTACTCCTGGACGACACCGGACATCCCCAAGTACGCCGGTTGGGAGAAGATCGGGTACACCGAGCTGGAGAGCGCAGACGACCGGATCTCCCAGCAGGCGTCCCAACTGTCCGTCAAGAAGCAGACAGCGTGGGTTCGACAGGCTCTGTTTACCTCCGTAGCCGGCGGGCGCTTCACAGACCGGGACTTTCACGCGTATCTCAAGCAGCAGGGAGTGGAGCGTGAGATCACGCCTAAGCGCACCGAATGGCACCACTTTGCCCCGGCGCCTAAGACGTCGTTGGAGTACCTCAACGACTTTGCGGGCCAGGACTTTCCGGAGCTGCCGAGCCGCTGCAGGGAAGACGACTACCTGCTGCGCCCCGAACAACAGGCTGCCGTCGACCAAGCCGTCGGGGCCTTCGAGTCCGGCCGGAAGGAGGTTCTCTGGAATGCCAAGCCGCGGTTCGGTAAGACGCTGACGGCTTACCACTTGATGCGGTCTTTGGACGTCCGACGCGTCCTGATCGTCACCAACCGTCCCGCGATCGCGAACTCTTGGTTCGACGATTTCGAACGCTTCATCGGCCACCAGACGGAGCTCCGCTTCGTCTCAGATTCCCCGTCGCTGGCCGACCGGCTTCCCATGTCACGTGAGCAGTGGCGCGTCTACTCCCTGAACCATCAGAGCGAGGAGCCGCGCGTCGTCGAGTTCCTCTCGCTGCAGGATTTGAAGGGATCGCAGTACTTCGGAGGCCCCTACGACAAGCTCAAGCACATCGCCCAGTTTGACTGGGATCTGCTGGTCATCGACGAGGCGCACGAGGGCATCGATACCACCAAGACCGACGTCGCGTTCGACCAGATCCATCGAACCTGGACCTTGCACCTGTCGGGCACCCCGTTCAAGGCTCTGGCGTCGGGCAAGTTCAACCAGGACCAGATTTTCAACTGGACTTACGAGGACGAGCAGACGGCACGGGAGGAATGGGCGGACGGCACCCAGGAGAACCCGTACGCGGCGTTACCGACGCTCAATCTGCTGACCTACCAGATCTCGCGGATGATCACCGACCGCCTGGCCGAGGGGGTCACCGTCGGCGAGGACGCGGCGAACATCGATTACACCTTCGATCTCAACGAGTTCTTCGCGACCAAGACCAGCGGGTTCTTCGAGCACGAGGCTGAGGTCACCCAGTTCCTCGACTGCCTCACGACCAACGACAAGTACCCGTTTTCTACGGCCGAGTTGCGTGACGAGATTCGTCACTCCTTCTGGCTACTCAACCGCGTCGCCTCCGCGAAGGCGTTGGAGAAGCTGCTCAAGAAGCACCCCGTCTTCGCTGACTACACGATCATCCTGGCCGCCGGCGACGGTAAGAACGGCGACGAGACAGACGTGGGCGCTGCAGGCAAATCCCTCGACAAGGTGAGGGCTGCCATCGCGGAGGCCGAGGCGATCAACGGCAAGACCATCACCCTGTCGGTAGGACAGCTGACCACCGGTGTCACGGTGCCCGAATGGACCGCGGTCATCATGCTGTCCAACCTTTCTTCCCCTGCGCTTTACATGCAGGCGGCGTTCCGGGCACAGAACCCCTGTACATTCGAACGCTCGGGCATGGTCTTTCAGAAGCAGAACGCGTATATCTTCGATTTCGCACCCGAGCGTACGCTCACGGTCTTCGACGCGTTCGCCAATAACCTGCGCCAGAATCCTGCGGGCGACCCAGGCGTGCGGCAGGAAAACATCCGCCGGCTGCTGAACTTCTTCCCGGTTCTCGGGGAGGACGCCGAAGGCCGGATGATCGAACTCGATGCTGCCCAGGTCCTCACGTTCCCGCAGGTGTTCAAGGCGCGCGAGGTCGTGCGTCGCGGGTTCCTGTCCAACCTGCTGTTCGCCAACGTATCCGGCATCTTCCGATACTCCGAGCATGTCCAGAAGATCCTGGACAAGCTCCCGACGGCGAAGCAGGGGAAGATCACGACCGGGCAGAGCATCGAGATCCCCCATCCGCCCCCCGTCACCGACCCGGACGGCAACGTCCAGGTTGACGTGGAGACTGTCATCAACCCCAAGGTCGCTGAGCTCGGCAAGCCTGTCTACAGCAAGGAGGAGATCACGGCCGCGCTCTCGGAGAAGCCGGAACAGGCAGCAGCGCGAATCGCGACGTCGGTGATTGAACAGGGCCGCCAGAAGCGCCAGGAGCTGAAGGACGCCTACGGCCTCACAGCCGGCCAAGTCAAACGTGACGAGCAGCGCACCGAACAAGCCGTCAGAAGGAAGGTCGAGCGGGCCTACGCCGATCGCACGATCGCCGGCAAGCACCTCGACGACGAGCTAGCCAGTGCGGCAACCGAGGCCGAGGCACAGGCCGTCGAGGCTAAGAAGTCCGCAACGGATGAGGCATTCAAGAAGGACATTCTCGATATCGTCGAGGAGACGATGGAGTCGATGGTGCCCGAGATTGTCACGCGCGAAGAGACCAAGAAGGAGCAGAAGAAGGCCAATCAGACGATGGAGGAAGCTCGCGCTCACCTTCGCGGCTTCGCACGAACTATTCCGATGTTCTTGATGGCCTACGGAGACCGCGATATTCGTCTCTCCAACTTCGACGACTACACACCCGATGACGTTTTCGAGGAGATCACCGGGATCACCGAGGCGGAGTTCCGTCTCCTACGTGACGGCCAAGAGGTCTTCGACGAACACGGAGCCGTTTCTACTACCATCCCAGGCTTGTTCGACGAAGCCGTATTCGACCAGGCCATTCAGGAGTTCCTGGACAAGAAGGAGGAACTCGCGGACTACTTCAGCCCACCCCAGTCCGAGAACATTTTCACCTACATTCCCCAGCAAAAAACATCGCTCGTATTCACCCCACAATCAGTGGTCACGATGATGGTCGATGAAGTGGAAGCAGCGAACCCCGGGATCTTCTCCGATCCGACTAAGACCTTCGCGGACGTGTTCTCTACAGCAGGACTATTCCTGATGGAGATCGTGCGCCGCCTCAACACAGGCCTTGCCACCATCATCCCCGATCAGGACGATAGGCTTCGCCACATTCTCACCACCCAAATATTTGAAATGAGCCATGACAGAATCCTCCACGCCATCACCATCGAAGCCGTGAGTGGCGGCGTCCCCCAACGCAAAGCCTGGATCAGGGATTCCGGCCATTTCAAGGTCGGTAACATCACCGCTATGAACCCGGACGATCGCCAGGAAATAGTGGACGGCATGCTGACGGAAGGCACCGCGCAATGAGCAAGAAGTTTGACGTCGTCATCGGCAATCCGCCCTACCAGGACGAGCTGATCGGCGATAACGAAACCAAGCGCCCTCCGATGTACCACCTTTTCATGGACGCGGCGTTCGAAATTTCTAAGCAAACGGTGTTGGTGACTCCGGCCCGTTTCCTTTCTAACGCCGGCCAGACCCCCCGATCATGGAACCAGAAGATTCTGGCCGACGAACATCTCCGAGTGGCACTGTTTGCACCCGAGTCATCAGACATCTTTCCCGGCACGGACATCGACGGCGGGATAGTCGTAACCTATCGTGACGCCACGCGCACCATTGGCCCTATCGGCCATCATTCACACGTTCCGCCCGCATTGAAGGAATTTATCGTCACGAACGTTTCAGCTCCATCGCTGGCTACCACTATCACCGAGCACCCGTGCAGCTGGAGGCCACAGGTATTCGCCGATCACCCCGACCTGAAAGGCCGCATTCCCGCCTCCAGCGGACTTCGACTCAAGACCAATACATTCAAACGAATGGCAGAGGTCTGCCTAGCGTCCGAACCTGATGATGGACACTCATACGTCCAGATCCTCGGCCGATTGAACGGAAAACGCGCAACGCGGTGGGTACGCCGCGACTATCTCGAAACGCCGGACGTCGTTGACGCGTTCAAAGTGATCATCGCCAGCGCCGATGGAGCAGCCGCACAGTCGGGCCGAGTCCTGGGAATGCCGTCAGTCGCAGCGCCTGGCACCGGCTTCACCCAGACATACCTAGCTATTGGACAATTCGACAGCAAGGCAGAGGCCGAGGCGTGCGCAAAGTATGTGACGACCAAGTTCGCTCGGGCAATGCTCAGCGCCCTAAAGGCAAACAGTAAGCACAACTCGGCAATCAGATGGAATTACGTCCCAATGCAGGACTTCGGGCCGGATTCAGACATCGACTGGTCCCGTTCTGTCCCGCAGATAGATCAGCAGCTGTACGCGAAGTATACGCTCGATCCGGCCGCGATCAGCTTCATCGAGACCGAAATCGAAGCTCTTGCGTAAACCGCGCTCCCATTCGCGGATAGCTCCGCCTGCCCCAAATCGGCGCGCAGCAGAACGGGACGCCGGGCATTACTGGACCCCGGGCGACTTCGACGAACCCTAGCCACGCACTTCGATAACTCCGAACGAATTCGGGTCGGAAGGAGTGTATCCACCGGGCCAGCTCAAGGACTCCGGGGCACGTATTGCGCGCAGCCACGCAGCAACAGTTTCTAGGAGCTCATCGTCGGCGTCGTCGTTCTCCTCGATCCATTCCTCGATGTCCTCTTGACTCCGCTCCATGCGATCTCCGACGTCAAGGGGGATCAACCCGTCGAGCTCCATGGTGTAGTTCCCTCGCATGCTCAGCTCGTCGACCAGCTTGGATAGTGTTGTGTCAGTGGCTGGGTCGTAGACCTCAACCCTGAACTGTGCTCGTACTCCCACAGTGGTACCTCGCCTTTCCGATTCGTGCTACTGCCGCGGGGCCGCGTCAGCTACGTGAAGCGCGTCCTTCACCTGATCGGACAGGATGATTCGCGGGTTGATCTGCCGGGCGATTTCCAGCAGCTCGTTACCGACTCCCTGTCCGAAGTACGGCAATGCCACGGCATGCCGTTCAGACAGTCCTCCGAGTTTCGACAGATTGGTCGACGGCTCCCAATGCAGGTATCCCACGAACGGTTCCCCGACGTCGGTGGTTCCTACGTTCGTCACAGGAGCGGCATAGCACCACACACTGTTCGCCTTCACGTAGAAGTGGGCAACATGCCCGGCGAATGACACCGTGCTCCACGGTTCCGACTGTTCCTTCATCTCGTTTTCTCCTGTGCTTTTCATGGTCGGCGAACCCTAACAATCGGCCCGGACAGTCCGGCGGCATTGCGCCGACACCCCGCAAAGCCCGATCCCGGGGCTGGCGGGTCACCGCCAATGGCGCCGCACTTTGAGTTGGCTTTGGGGGAGGTGACAGGCTGTCATCTCCCCCAAAGCCGCCTCAAAGGGGCGCCGGCCGCCGTCCGCTCAGGACCGCGGCTCTGCGATACTCCTTGTGACCATCTGCACCCGTGAGGAGACGGCTGTTGTCGAACCGGGCGAACGCCGACTACGCCGAGCATGTTGCCGCGGTAATCATGCGCGGCGGCCTTGGCTTTCCTGACGCACGCTCGACCCAGCGCAGCAACGACGGTGGTTTGGATGTCGTCGCGACGCAGGGCGTCGCGCAGGTGAAGTGGCAGTCGGCCAAGGTTGGCCGGCCCGCGGTGCAGAACCTCGTCGGCGCAGCCCACAACCGCGGCGGAGCGCGGCTGTTCTTCTCCGGCTCCGGCTACTCCCCGCAAGCTCTGAAGTACGCGGAACAGGCTGGCGTCGAGTTGTACTCCTTCGACCTGTCTGGGAGACATACCGCTATCAGTTCGGCCGCCAGCCGCCGCATGCTCTGGGTCCAGCAGACTCAGTGGACTTGGCACCAGGAAGCGGCCCGGAACGACGGCGGGTTGGTCTGGAAACTCGTTCACGAGACGATTCGTTATACCCAGCAGCACTGGGGCAGGATCCGCAGCCAACGGGAGGCCCAGCGCACGCAGGCCCGGGCGCGGCTTCTCACGCTGGGGCGGGGAGACCCGGGCCGGACGCACCCTCAGTCCCTGGCTCACGACCGTCGAGTGGTCACCCTGTCCCGGCGGGCACTGACTCTCATCGGAGTGGTGCTCACGGCGTATCTCGCTGTGCTAATTGCTCTCACGGGGCTATTTCTCGCGGCATTTCCGCCAGATGGGATCCCGCGCGTGGTCGCGCTTGTGCCGATAGTGCTTGCTGTGGGGTTGGGCTTCGTCGTCTCCCTAGCGGTCGCCGATCTTCGCTCGACGGTTGTGCTTCCCGATCACCTTGAGGCACGGGGAAGCTCGCCCGGCCGCTAATCTCCCTCGCTCAGAGGCGCAGCTCCCCTGCTCGCGGCTGGCGAACCTTCCGCTCGATGCGGTCGATGACGAGCCCAGTCCGGTGAATCTCGATGGTCTCGCCCTTGTAGGAATCTGGAAGCGTCGCGACCTGTTGCCGACAGTCATCCCAGGTTCCCGCGAAGACGCGCGTGGTACCAACGGTCACGTCGTACTGCGGCTCTACCCGATTGTCGATCATGCTGTTCCCCTTTGAGTCTGGGCGCCCCGGGCGCGCGTTGGTGCGCTCCCGTCAGGCCAGGCACCACCCGACGGCGTCCGTGCCTCGGCCCGGCTGCGAGCAGAATGGCACACCGGCCCGACAATGCAGGCGCCGACCAAACAGTCCCCCGGACGCTGTCTGGGCGCATTGTTACCGTCCCGGCCATGACCTACACCGTGATCCCCTTCCAGTACCGATCCTCGTCGAACGACAAGTACCCCGGCGCGATCTATTTCCCCGGCGAGCTGTGGCCGAAGGACATTGCCTTGATCTCTGAGTGCTGCGAAGGTCCGAGCATGCTGTTCGTTCCCGATCAGATCGATGTCGACTCGTCAGGGCAACCGCTGCACGACGAATCGTGGTGGCACGAACTGTTTCTCGAGTCGGCTTACACCGTCGATGAACGTCCCACGTTCAGTCCGGACATCACCGTCACCGGAACCTCGATCGAAGTACTACGCGAACGGTTCAAGGAGGTCGCCAAGTCTGGTTGGCACCCAGACCTGTAGGTCCCTCCCGCCGGGGGCAGGGCTTACTCCCTAAACGCGGACGTAGTCGCCCAATTCGTTAGCGTCTGCTGCGATCGTCCCCTCACGCAGGGTCCGCCACAGGATGTGTCCGTCGACCACGCTGGCGGCAATGTCGACGAGCTGATCCAGATCGGCGTCGGTGTCGAACTCGACGATCAGCCCGAAGAGCATGTCCTCGGCGTCCTGGTGGAGGTCCCGAACGGCGTAGCCGGCGGCGGCGACATTGTGCAGGAACGTCGCGCTGTCCACCTCTGCCTCCGCGCGGTACACCATGGTCGTCATCGTTGTTCCCCTATCGATCTGGCCCCAGCGACAGGGCCTCTGATTGGGGCGTTCGGTGCCCCGCACTCACCGTAGAGACCTCCCCCGACAGCGACGCGGATCGATCCCCAAGACGGGCCTGCCCATTCCGCCTTGCGTGGCGTGTCCACCCGGCGACGCGAACGTGGCTCGATGCAGATGCGGGTTTACCCATCGCGGCCGTCCTGGTGCTGCGATACTGCCTGAAATTTCCTTGGGCATAGGAGCACGATGGCAGAGGCTAGTGACCAGCAAGGCAGCGCCAAGAAGGCCGCTCTGATTGCGATCGCGATCGCCGGCACCGCAACCCTCCTGGCCCAACTCGTCTGGGGAACCGGAACTTACGTCATCGCGACGGCCAAGTCCTGGATCTGGCCTGAACGGATGGCTGTTCAGGTTCAGTCTCTGCCCGGGGAGGACGGGCTCGGGGCCTGGGTTTCGGACCAAACCCTCACTGTTCGCCCCTCCGCGTCCGACTACGGGTTCCCGGGAAGCGACGTTGCGCTGAAAGTGCCGCGGCCGGCAACCGCGGGCCCGAACGGGGAGCGCGACACCGAGTACTTCGCGACAGTGTTGGCGTTCGACTTGAAAAGCGGGTTCAGCGAACCGGTGAAGGTCACCTCGATCGAGTACATCGACTTCGACCAGAGGCCCGCCCCCGATGGGACTGTGATGTATCTGTGGCCGCAAGGAGATCAACGCAAGGGCCAGTTCGGCATCGATCTGACATCAGGTGTCGATTCCACGGCCCGCAGCATCGACGAACGGGAGATGTTCGGAGATCCATACACGTCCACCAACACCGTGACGTTGACGAATTCGGAGTATGTCGGACTCCGAGCCAAGCTCTTCGCGCCGGAGAACACCGACACCCGTTTCCGGCTACGATTTCACCTCGACAACAACAAGAGCGTTGTCGTCGACAACAAGGGCCAG
This sequence comes from Gordonia alkaliphila, assembly GCF_023017165.1. Taxonomy (GTDB): domain Bacteria; phylum Actinomycetota; class Actinomycetes; order Mycobacteriales; family Mycobacteriaceae; genus Gordonia; species Gordonia alkaliphila. The sequence continues at coordinate 155,355 of NZ_JALKBW010000002.1, read as the reverse complement.
CCGTTCCGAGTCGTGACCTTCCCACGGTCGGCCCACCGTGCGTACACGATGACCAGGCTCCGCTCCGGCAGCCAACTCGGCATTTACGAGTGCCGATGGAGGCAAGGCTGCATGGACATGTTCGCCAACGCGCTCCGCTGGTCCGGCCCGAACTAGGCGAACGGACGCTCCCCGGACTCGGCGCCATCGGCCCGGGTCGGACCTGCCCGGGCACCCTGCAGTCTCGTTCGGTCTAGTCCCCGGGGGGGCGATTGCTCCGGGGAATCTGCATGTTCCGGAGCTCTGGGGCGCCCCTCGGCGACGCCACCCAGCGAGGGGGGTGGTCAACCTGATCATCGACGCACTGAGACACCGGGGTGTTTGCGCATGAGGTCGATAACCTCCGCGGTGGTGGTGGGACTGTCGAACATCTCCAGCTTGTTGCCGGCGTAGTGAAACACGCTGATCGATGTTTGGCCGTTGCTCAGGTACAGGTGCCGGTCGGTGAGTTCGGTGATGACGTGTCCGGTTTCCTCCGCGCCGTCGGCGATGGCCTGCAGGTCGTCGTTCCAGTAGCTGGGGGTGGCGATGTTGATCATCAGGTTCCTCTCTGTGTGGGGGGCGGTCAGCTTGGTGCGGTTTCGGTCTCGTAGATGCAGACTGGTTCGGGGTTGAAGTGTCGAACGATCGTGATTCCCTGGGCGGCGAGGTCCGCGGCCAGGTCGTCGAAGTCGGTTACGTCGACGTCCCGTTCCCGCGCGTCGCGGATGCGGGCGACCAGTTCATCTCGGGCGACCGGGGAGTTGAAGCTGAAGCATTCGTCGCGGCCCGCCCCTTCCCAGGAGTATTCGAACAAGGTGCTGCTCTCGGCCATGATGGGTTCCTTCTGCTACCGGCCGCGCGGGCTGGTCACGGCGGGCCACTCCGGCTCGCTCAACGCGGCGGCGACGTCGTAGCTGTTGTCGACGGTGGTGCCGTCGGGGGCGGTCAGAGTGATGTAGAACGGGCCGCGCCAGTCCTTCACCCACTGTGCCCTGATCCCCATTAGGCGTCCATACCAGCTCTTGGTCGGAATACTCGAATACGTGGGCCACTAACGCGCAGTCGCCAGCAGCGGCCACCTTCTTTGCTTCAGCGAGATCGTCGAAATAGGCGCCTACCCCCTCGACGTTTCGATCGACGAGAATATACCTACGATTTCAGACACGTAGAGTCCTTTCGATTTGTTCTGCGATTCCCGATAGGACCTGATTCTCGCAATGCAAGACGCCGAATGCCTTTCAAATCGACGATGTCGGCACCAATCCTGCAGGTCCCGCCAATCGAGGTGATATCACCGGAGACTACCTTGCCCCCTCGATTACCAGCTCAGCAGACAATGGACCGTCTGTCAGCAGGTCTTCAATCGCAGCCCTGACAAGCACCCCGTACGTACCGGCCCATTCGTCACAGTTGTGCCGCTCCACCACAATATTGAAGTCGCTCATCCGATTTCGCCATTCCTGATCAGTTCACGCAGCATTGTGGTGACGCTATCTGCGACCACTGTTCCGCTCGCAACACTTCTGCTTTCGCGCGGCATATCGCTATTACACAGCTCGCACATCCGCTGGCCACCGAGCTGCTGGATTTGCTGCCGTGACAGGCCTTCCCACTCGCCAGGGAGGTAACACGCTCCAGTGCTGATTAACTCAGGGCAAGCCAGCGTCGTATGCACCTCGCCCTTACTGTCCATGAGTACGACAGTTTCCTCCGGAATAGGGGGCGATATCGCATTTGGCACCGCTGTTCCGAATGCCTCTTCGCGTGCTCGCGCAAGGATACTGCGATCTATCCAGCTCATTCTTCGCCTTCCGTTAAGTGATACCTGCGGACGAACTTGGTGCCAGGTTAGGAAACTTCCGTTAAACGGCAGTGCTACCGCGCCGCACCATTCCGACTCTAGTCACCAATCAGATCGGCAGCAGTATATGTGTTTCGCCGATCCGCCAGCCGCAAGCGTACGTTGTCTTGTTCGTCGACGTAAACCGGCTCATCCCAATCGAGGGTGTAGTCGTGGTCTGAATCCGCCGGCCTCGAGCAGGGACCTGGCGATGTAATTGGTGAGGTTGCGGAACCCGAGTGCGGAGCCTCGGAGGTGCTCGAGTCGTCCGTTGATGGCCTCGGTCGGTCCGTTGCTAGTGCCGGGCCGGTCGAAGTAGGCGAGCACGTCGTCGGCCCGCTTCTTCAACGTCCGTCCGAGTTTGGCGACCTCGACCAGGGCCGGCGGGACGCCGGTGCTGACGGAGTCGATCAGCGCGGTCATCAGCTGGCGGCCGCAGCGGCGGTCTTCATGGCGGTAGGCGGCGATCATGCGCTGGTAGATGCCCCAGGTCGCCTCGACCTCGACATGGGCATCGCCGTGGATGGCGGGGTCGAACAGTCGCTGTAGTCGGTCGATCTGCTTGTCGGTGAGCAGGCCAGCGCCGGTGGCCAGGGTCCGCCGTGCGGAGTAGAGAGGGTCGTCCTTGCGGCCGCGGTGGCCGTGGATGGACTGCTGCACCCGGCGGCGACACTCATCGAGCGCCTCGCCAGCCAGGCGCGTGACGTGGAACGGATCCATCACGGTCACTACGTCCGGGAGTTCCTCAACCGCAGCGGTCTTGAAGCCGGTGAACCCGTCCATCGCGATCACCTCGATCCCCTCACGCCAGGCCTCGTCACGCTCAGTCAGCCAGGTCTTGAACGCCTGCTTGGAACGGCCTTCGACCATGTCGAGCAGCCGCGCAGGCCCAGTGCCGTCACGGACCGGAGTGAGGTCGACAATCACGGTGACGTACTTGTCACCGCGCCGGGTGTGCCTCCAGGCGTGCTCGTCGACCCCGACGACCTTCACACCGTTGAGACGGTGCTCGTCATCGATAAGAACACGCTTGCCCTCGGCGAGAACGGCGTCGTTGGCGGTGTCCCACGCGACGTCGAGCGCCTCGGCGATCCGGGCGATCGTCAGGTGCTGCACGACCAGCGCTTCGAGTGCCCACCGCAGCCCGCGGCGCGAGAGCCTCGCCCGCGGCTCGGCCGCCCGGGTAGTGTCTTGGCGCCAGACGTGCCCGCAGCCAATGCAGCGGTAGCGACGCACCGCGACCTCGAGGACGGTGGGTCGCCAGCCCAGCGGCTCATGTGCAAGACGCCGGACGACGGTGTCACGAGGAGTCCCTTCGGCGCCGCAGCGCCGACACCACTCGTCCGATGTGAGAACCCGGCAGGCCAGCACCGCTCGGCCGGGCTCGAGGCGTTGGCCGGTGACGACGAGGTCAAGCTCGTCGAGTCGGCAGAATGTGGTCAAGTCCGGGCAGGTGAAGCCCGCCCGGACGGAAGCGTTGGGCATGTCGACAGTCGCGTCTCACCGTTCGTCCAGAAGGCGTTCTATCTCGCTTTCGCGCATACGTCCTGCCAGCAACGCGATCAGCGCAAGTACGGGTGGAGCGATGCCGGCGATGGTGAAAATCACCGGGATGGGTACGAGCAGCGAGAGCGGTCCTGCGACCGCGATCGAGACCGGCATGAAGGTTATCGAGACGAAGAAGTCGAGGCTCGCGACTCGGCCGATCATGTCGAGCGGCACCAAGCGTTGCAGCAGGGTTCCCCAGATGACGACACCGGCTCCGGTCGCTGCGCCGACGATGAACAGGGCTGCGAGCATCAGGATCAGATTGTCGGCGACGCCGATGACCGCGAGGGGGAGGGTTCCGCCGCCCCAACAGGCGATCATGAACGTGAGGTAGCGACGCGGGAGTTTCAGCGACGACACAACGAGTGAGCCGATAGCCCCACCGATGCCGAATGCGGCGAGAAGGAAGCCGAACGTGGATTCGGCGTCCTCGAACCTGTCGCGAGTGATGAAGGGCAGCAGCACTTCGATCGGTCCCTGGATGATGAGAGCGAGCGAGGATCCGAAAATCAGGGTCCAGAGCAACCAGCGGGTGTGAACCACATAGTTCACGCCTGCTCGAAGGTCGCCCCACACGCTCGTGTGCTGCTCCGGAGACGTGGCCGTGGTCGGCTCGTCGCGTCGGCTGAGGAACAGGGTGAGGATGAACGCGATTGCGTACGAGGCTGCGACGATGACGGCCCCGATGGCGGGGAAGAATATGCCGACGATGACTCCGCCGAGGGCGGGACCGAGGCCCTGCCCCAATGAGGGGCGGAGAGCGCCTTCGAGCCCGTTCGCTGCGAGGAGCTGCTCAGGCGGAAGCACCTGAGGTAAATACGCGCTGTAGGCGGGGTAGAAGAACGCGCTTCCTGCGCCCATCGCGAATGAGGCAACGCCGACGTGACACAGTTCGATCTTCTCGGTGAGGGACAGGACTGCCACCACGATCATCACAGCCGCGGTGCATCCCTGCACGGTGATGATGATGCGGCGTTTGGAGAACCGATCGGCGACAACGCCACCAAGGATCGAGAAGGTGAACAGGCCCAAGCTCATCCCTGTTGCGACCGCTGAGAGCGCGAGCGGGCTGTCATCGAGCGCGAGCACTTGGAAGACCATCACGATGGTCCACATCCCGGTGCCGAAGACCTCGATGCCGACCGCGGCGAACAGGAGGCGATAGTCCCGCGAAGCCAGTGGCCGCAGGGCACGTATCCGGTTGAGGTTCATTTCGCTCATACCAGGGCCTCGCCTTCGACCATCGAAGTCAGTTCGAGGCTCGGCCATTCGTCAACGTCACGGAGCAGCTGCCGATCGTGCGTTGACAGGACGACCGCCGCCGTGGTTGCTCCGAGCGCGTCGGTGAGTTCGTCAACGAGCGCGATGGAAAGGTGGTTGGTGGGTTCGTCCAGGAGCAGCACATGCGGGCGCATCGCGAGCACGAGCGCCAGATCGAGCCGGCGCTGCTGCCCCATCGAGAGCTCACCCACTCGTTTGCCCGCCTCGCGCGGGCGCAGCAGACCAAGCTGAGAGAGCCCGATCGCATCCGACTCCAGCAAAGTGCCTTCGGACACCAGCGCGCCGACGTGCGTGGCGTACACCTCGCTCGCTCTCCGCTCAGGCGGCAGGGTCGTCTCCTGATGGAGAAAGCCCAAGCGCGTGCTCCGAGGCGTTCGAACCGCTCCCGTGTCCGGCGCCAGCTCACCGCCGACCACGCTCAGCAGTGTGGACTTGCCGGCACCGTTCGGGCCGGTCACGACGAGACGGCCGCGGTGGGAGAGTGAGAACGACACTGGCCGGGTCAACCGCCCAGCGACGCTGACCTGATCGACGCTGAGGAGAACCGCCCCAGTGCGTGTGGGGAGGTCGGGGAACCGGAAGAGCTGAGGCGGTTCCGGCACGGTGACGGCGTGGGCTTCCAGTGCTTCCTGGCGTCGGTGCACGTTCTGCACGAGCCCGCTGGCCCGGGTGGCGCGCCCATGCTTGTTGGTGCCCTTCTCTGGTCTCCATCCCGAGACCAATCGGTTCTGCGCGGCGCTGAGACTGTCCTGCAGTCGAGCATGCTCGGCCTGCTGGCGGTCGTAGTCCTGTTCCCAGCGTTCCCGCTCGGCCAGGCGCCCCTCCCGGTAGCCGGCATAGCCATTCCCGTACACGCGCGGCCGATCGTCCGGCGTCGGGTCGAGGTCGACGATGGTCTCCGCGATGTCGGACAGCAGCGCACGATCGTGGCTGACGACGACAACACCCCCGCTCCGCGCTCGGAGCTGCGTGGCCAAGAACCCGAGCCCGCTTCGGTCGAGGTGGTTGGTGGGCTCATCAAGCAGGAGAAAGTCGTGATCGGCGCCCAGAAGGCACGCCAGCCGTACCCGATAACGCTGTCCCACCGAGAGGTCTGCGAGAAGCCTGGTCGTGTCCGTCTCCGCGTCGAGCGCTTCGAGCGCGATCTGCACGCGCCGTTCGGCATCCCACGCATCGAGCGCTTCGGCATGTTCCAACGCGGCCGCGTACTGCTCCTCCGCCCGGTCCGTGTTGTCCGCGAGAGCGAGAGCGGCGGCGTCGAGTGCCTCCAACGCGGCCAGAGGTTCGGCGATCGCCTCCGTGACCGCCTGTCCAACAGTTCGACTGTCAGTGGCGGTCATCTCTTGCTCGGCAACACCGATCGTGCCGATGCACTGGACTGTTCCGGAGTCCGGGGCCAGGACGCCAGCGAGCACCTGCAGGAGCGTCGATTTCCCCCGCCCGTTCTCGCCCACGATCGCGACACGCGATGAGAAAGTGAGGGTGAGGTCGACATGATGGAGAACGGGCGTGGCTCCGCGCATTAAAGACACGTCGGAAGCGATGAGCTGCGCGCGCTGGCGCGCCGGATGACGGTTTGTCGGGGTGAGCATTGAAGTCCTTCGAGACGACGCACCACCGGCCACGAACAGGCAGATAGGTACGCAACTGACGGCGACCCAGAAGGGTCAGAACGAGCGGCCGCCGCAGACTCGGAATACTCAACGAGCGCGGTGGGCCTACTCAGCCGTCACAGGAAGTACAGATGCATGGAGAAAGTGTACCGCATGCCGCCGGTATGTCTTCCTGCAGCCGATCTGCTGCCACGTTAGGCGACGGACGGGGCCCAGCTGTTCGACTGGCTGGCACCTCGAACTCGACCACGCAGTCCTCGTCTAACATTGCCGAACCCCGCGCCCGCAACCACTGGTCCCGCCGGTATGGCTGAGGGTGCCCTGCGCAACACCGCGACCCGATGGGCTTGGCCCACGAGTCGTCTGAGCGGCCGCGTCACCGCGCGCCGCGGCACGTCGAACGGGTCGTCAAAGGCGATCAGTGGTCGGCTCGAGCACCTCCGCGCGAGCGCGCTCGGGTCTCGCATTCTCACCAAGCACATCGCCAGGAGACTGCCCACGTCCGAAGGCCAAGGCCCGACTACACCCTTGATTGGGATGAGCCCGTAAACCAGCCACATCGCACCGCTCTGCGGCTTCGCCATTAATTCCTCCTACGAGTTATCGAAAGGGACCGACACTGCCGCTACCTTGCTATTCGTTGACTGGTCGGCGCTCACTAGCTAGTTGCAGAGTTCGACCGGCGTTTTCAGGGTCGTGCCCTGGACCGTCATGATCGGAGACATGGACACGACGGGCAGATCGGGGTCGTCGAATTGGCTGCCGGTGATCGGTATCTCTTCGCAATCGGCGCCTTCTGCGTTGATGACGGTGTAGTCCTTCGTGGCGTCGACAAGAATCTGCCGAGCTTCGCTTTCGCTGCGCGCCTTGACGTACGCGGTTGCTGCGACGACGATATCGGCGGAGTACAGCTGCGGTTGTTCACTCATCGTTTGGTGCTCCTACTGGCAGCCCGTGTGCAGGGCAGGTGCGGGGTGCGGATTGTTTCGTATAGCGCCACCGTGGGGTGCCTCTGACTGCGGCGGCGAGTCGCTGCGGGGCGGGGACGCACTATCCGATGCGCTGCAGCCGATCGAGTGCTTGTTCCGAGTGGTAGGCGTCGTAACGGCCGGCGTCGGTGGAATGTCGGCTCACCCACTCGCAGATCTTTCCGTGCCCTCGCAATCCGAAGTAGCTGCTCAGGGTCTGCCACTCCGCGGCGGTGGTGGGGCTGTCGAACATCTCCAGCTTGTTGCCGGCGTTGTGAAACACGCTGATCGATGTTTGGCCGTTGCTCAGGTACAGGTGCCGGTCGGTGAGTTCGGTGATGACGTGGCCGGTTTCCTCCGCGGCGTCAGCGATGGCCTGCAGGTCGTTGTTCCAGTAGCTGGGGGTAGCGATGTTGATCATCGGGTTCCTCTCTCTGTGTGTGTGGCTTGGCAACGCGGGTGAGTCGTCGATCCGTCGGCTGTGTGGCGGGGGGGTCGTTCGACTTCGGCCCGGGCGGTCAGCTCGGTGCGGTTTCGGACTCGTAGATGCAGACTGGTTCAGGCTCGAAGTGCCGAACGATCGTGATTCCCTGGTCGGCGAGGTCCGCGGCCAAGTCGTCGAAGTCGATTACGTCGACGTCCCGTTCCCGTGCGGCGCGGATGCGGGCGACCAGTTCATCTCGGCTGACCTGGACGTAGAAGAGGAAGCGTTCATCGCGGCCCGCCCCTGCCCAGGAGTATTCGAACAAGGTGCTGCTCTCGGCCATGATGGGTTCCTTCTGCTACCGGCCGCGCGGGATGGTCACGGCGGATTCCGTCGGCTCGCTCATCGCGGCGGCGATGTCGTAGCTGGTGTCGACGGTGGTGCCGTCGGGGGCGGTCAGAGTGATGTAGAACGGGCCGCGCCAGTCCTTCACCCACTGCGGGGCGTCGGGGTGCTGCCGTAGGTCGTCGAGGTCGGGGCTGGACGAGCAGGCCTCGGGGAGCCAGTCTCGCGCGTCGCCGGCGGAGATCGGCCACTGCGTCGGCCCTTCGGGGTCGACGTCGATCGCGTTGTTGTTCTGCCATGCCTGCGGCCAGAATTCCGCCTGCCACGAGTCACTCACCAGGGCACCCTTTCGATCCTGTTCAGACCGGGATCGGTCGAACAGTGTCGGACGCTAGCAGCGGTCCCGGACAGCCTCCTTGCGGATCTCGCGCGGGCTGGCCCGAATATCCTGTCGTCTTCCGGCACGGTCGCTAGCGTCGCGAGCCCCTAGTTTCGGGTTTCGAGCGCGTAGTTGCTGTGGCCGTCTCCGCTGAGCTCAGACCATCCCTGGGGCTCCGTGGCGACGACGCCCACCCAGGTGTCGGGCGGGGACAGTTGCACACGCAGATCGCCGCCGTCGGCGTTGTAGTGGAGCCAGTCCTGGAGAGTTCCGCCGATCTCGTGGACCACTCCGTCGCGGACGGTGTAGATCTGGGAGTCCCCGCCGTACCCGAAGTCGTCGATGTACGCCCACACACAGATCATTTCGGTGCCGGTCGCGGCAGCGAGGTCACGGGCGGTTTCGTTGATCATCTCCGAGGTGTAGCCGTTCGCGAACACTCCCTCGCAATCAGCGATGTTCTGCAGTTCCATTCTGGAGTTCCTTATCCGTCGAGAATGCCAGGGGCACCGTGTGACGCTGTACCCCCTCGGGGCGATACAGCGATTCAGAGAACGCTGTTGAGCAGTTCTCGGGCTGCTTCGAATGACTCCATTCGAGTGTGGTTGGTGTCGAACCATTCCACGGTGCCGTCGTCGTTGGCTTTGACAGCGGCGTACCAGCGGGCACCCTCGGGATGGTCTGAGGGAACGCGTTCGCGCGGCCGGGATTCGACCCAGTATCGGCCGCCGAGGATCTTGGTTTCGGCGCGGCACGATTCGTTGAACCAGTAGTGCCCAGCTGCGGCGTTGGCTTCTCGGATCTCGGTGATGTTGTTGAAACTCATGGTGTCCTCCAAGTTGTCGTGGTGTCGGATGTTCTTGTCTTCTCGGTAGCTCGACCTCTATCGGCTATCGGGAGTTCACGGCGATTGTCGTCGACGTCGGCGTCGAGGGGTGTGGGGAGGCGGGTGTGTTCCTCGGCGCGTGTGGGGCGTGCGCGGATCGGGTACCGGATGTCGCCAACACGCCACGGCGCGCAGCTGGAGCGCGGTGGCCCCACGCCACCGCCCCGACAGTCCCCAGACCAGCAGCGGCACGTCCATGCGGGCGTACCCGAAAAGGAACCAGCCGGCCGCGTACACCGCCCACCCGCAGACGTACGCCATCCGCCACAGCGCGGTGGCAGGATCGGCGCCAGAAGAGGGCAGGTCGTGCCGCCACGCGCGCCATACTGACCAGCATTGGGGCAGAAATTGGACCGCGCCGAGCACGGCCAACGACCAGGTGAGCCCCAGCAGACCCCAGCCCGCGAGGGGAATGCCCACAAGCACGAAAGTGGCCAGCCCGCTCAGCAGTGCAGACCGCCGGCCGCGGACGGACAGCGATGGCCATCCCCCGGACAGCATGATCACCGATCCCGCGGCGGCGACTGAGCCCGAGACCATGAGCACGAGTGACCCGCTCTGCTGGCCGTAGACCAGCCAGCCCACGCCCATGAGCACCCACATTCCCTCGCCCGCTGGCGAGATGCCCGTCATGTCGCGGGTTCGCCACACGCTCCGCCCAAGGGGAATGAGCAACAGGATCTGGATGGCGGTCAGCACGATCCCCATTGCGAGTTGCCAATACTCAATCCTCACCAGCGCCCTCCCGCCGGCACCGGCCCGGGCAACTGCCCTCGGCGATCATGAGCGCTCCGATCCGTCCCGACCTCTACACGCTGAGAGCGACCGCGCGGTCGCCGGCCGGACTCGGCTGATGGCTGCCTCATCGCGTCCACTCGATCTCTTCCAGGAACGGATCGACCCCGCAGTTGTCGGCGAGGTACTGGCGGACGGAGGCTACGAGCGCGTCGATCGGCGCATCTACAATCGCCGCCCGCACACGGTCTTGGTAGCGCGCCAGGCTGAACGCCCCTTCCAATCCGAGGTCGAGGGGATGGAAGCAGGTGTCCTGGTTGTCTGCGATCAGCTTCTTCTGCGCGGACTCGGTCCACATCGTTGCGCAGGATCCCCAGTCGCAGACGAGCCCCCGGAGCGTCACTCCGTCGAGTAGGTCATTTTTCAGCCCGGCTACAACCCACGAGGCGAACTCTTGACGTACTGACCCGCGCATGACCACCTTGCCCGAATCCGCCAAGTACCCGCTGGCGGCGACGGTGTCGAGAACCGATACCGAACACTCCACCTGCTGCCTCCCCTTACTTCGATTCCGCGAGGGGGCCTGCTGTCCCCTACCTTCCGGGGAGATCCTGGCACGCCTCCCGGACAGGGCCTCGCCGCAGCCCCGGGACGGCTTCGACTTCACCGATCGTCGGCGGGGTTGCCGCTTTCGTTGGACGTGGCATCGTTCTGGCGGCGGCTGCGCAACGCGTACAGCCGGGAGACCGACATGTCGGCGGAATTGGCGATCACGCGGGGCGACTGCCCTTGCGCGAGCTGGCCGAGCATGAGCTGCTCTCGCGCACGGAGCAGGGTTGTGTTGGCGGCCGTGATCTGTCTGATGATTTCAGTCAGCTCGGCGATGCGCGCCATCGCATCGTCGCCGATCGTCTCCTCGGTATCGGTGTGATTCCCCGATTCCAGTTGCGCGAGCGCCCGCCTCAGCAGGTCTGCCGCGGCGGCGGTCGGCGGCCCGACGACTTCGCCCCCGACCACGCTTGCATGGTCGGCGCCGCGCTGTTGCTGTTCACGACTCATTCGTCCGCGGCCTTCGTGATCGTGATCTTCGGGCGCACGATCCGGGTGGATTCCTCGTCCCGCCATACCTGCAGTTCCTTCACCGTGGCCCTCTCGATCACGACTTCGTCGTGTTTGCCCAACTCGAATGCGGCGTCCGAACTCGAGATCCATTTCAGCAGATGTCCGGTTTCGATCACTCGCAGCACCACGACGGCGCGGGTCTGCTGGATCCAGGAGCCGCGCACCTCGATATCCGAGGTGAAGCTGGTTCGGGTGGTGACGACTGCGGCAACGCCCTGGATCTTGGTGCCCTCGGGGGCGTACGGTCCGGTCACCGTAGGTGCCTTCTCGGCCTTGGCTCGCGCGGGGGCGTCCTGCTCGATCTGGCGGCGGTACACCGAGACCAGGCTTACCAAGTAGCCCAGGTTCTTGGCTGACACCCACTCGCTTGCGGTGATCGCTTGCAGGGTGTGTCCGTAGGAGGAGGTCGGGTCGAGCTGGGTGGCTGCGGCCCGGAGCGCCTCGATGGTTTCCGCAGCGACCTCGGCGGCGGCATTCTCGGTCTGGACGCGCCAGGCCTTATCTGCCGGCTTCTCCTTCGCATCGGGCCACAGGACGTTGGCGACCTGCCCACGGGTGGACTCCTCGAACGACGACGGCTTGTAGTCCTTGCCCTCGTTGGTCAGCACCCACGCCAATGCCAGCACCTGGTCCCGGTCGACCAGGAGAGGGGCACGTTCGTGGCCGAGTTCGCCGAGCGCGGTACCCAGGTCGTGGCTGCCGTCGAGCCACCAGAGGGCCAACACCGACAACCCGAGGAACGGGGCCACGCAGTTGGCGCCGATGACCTTGATTTCGCCGCTGGTGTGGCGGATCAGGTACGCCTTGCGGCGCGTGCGCACACTGCCGCAGTGATCGCAGCGCAGGTCTTCGGGGATGGGCAGATCGTCGACGTGTTCTGCACTGGGGTTGGTGCGCATGAGCACCGCTTGTGCCGGCGCGTCCCACTCGGCTTTGGCGACGAATTCCCATCCCTCGGCGGCGATCCGCGGGGAGGACAGGCGGACGGTGCTTACCTCGATGAACACCTTGACGCCGGACTCGTTGACGACGCCCACGACCTCGGTGTCGAGGTTTTCGAGCGAGAAGCGTTCTTCGACGCCAGCCTTTTCCAGGCGCCGGTTGGCGCGGGCAATCAGCGCGTCGGCTTTCGGCCGGAGGTGGGTGGCGATCCGCACGATCGATCGATCATCGTCGTCAGAGGTGTTCTCGGCTTCAGGAAGAGATTCGAGTCCGTGGTCAGACATGTCGGGGACCTCCGGTGTGGTGGGGTGGTGATACCCCATTTCTAATCCGTTCAACCCCTGTTGTCAACCCCTGTTGTCACCCCCTGTTGCCGGGCACAGGGTCTCCGCGGCCCGCCGAGATCTACCCTCCTTTATCAGTCACCTGATTCTTCTTTAGCCAGAATCGGCGGCCTTCGCTCGCCGGAGAGCCGCCGCGCGGCCCGCTCATAGAAAGCCCGGGGCCCGGCCACCCGGCTTGGGCACCGGCGAGAGACCACACGCAACAGACCCCCGAGTCCTCTGCGGGATGAGCGAAATAGTCCGAAGGAGGGAATTCTGCTGTTGCAGGGCCGAGGCTATGAAGACTTGCCCGCGGATCGACGGCCAGCGACCAGACAGGTGATCATCTCGTCGACAGCCCTCCGCTCCCGAGCGGTAAGAAACTTCGCCTCCGCCGGCGGCGTCCAAGATAGTGCCCCTTGGGGTGGTGGACTTCGGATCGGGCGTAGAGTCACGCGTTCTGATCAACGAGTCGTTGTGAACGCTATGCGATTTGGGCTTGCGCGTCCAGGAGTGCGGCGGCCTTGTCCTTCTCGGCGAGGACCTCGCGTAGCTCGTCCATGGAGACCTCGGACATGTATCTGCGGGTGACTTGCCATTCGTCGTGTGCGTCGATCACGACGGCGGTCGCGAGTCGGAGGAACGCGGCGGGGTTCGGGAAGATCTCCACGACGTCGGCGCGTCGTTTGATTTCCTTGTTCAGGCGCTCGATCGGGTTGTTCGACCAGATTTTCTGCCAGTGCGGCTTCGGGAACGCTGAGAATGCCAGCACGTCGGTTTTCGCGTCCCGCATCATCGCTGCCGCCTTGGGGAACGGCCCGTCGAAGGTGTTGGCGACTTGATCCCATTGCGCGGCAACATCTTTCGCTTCGGTGTGAGCGAAGATAGTCCGCACTCCGGCGGTAACGACGGGCTGCTGTTTCGCCGCGACCGCTCCGTGCAGGTTCCTCATGAAATGGACGCGGCACCGTTGCCACGTGGCACCCGTAAACTGTTGTGCCACAGCGGTTTTCAATCCTGCATGGGCGTCAGAGATGACCAGATGCACCCCGTGCAGCCCACGGGCCTTCAAGCTTGCCAGGAACTCGCGCCAGAACTCGTACGATTCGCTCTGCCCGACAGCGGTACCCAGGACCTCGCGGGTGCCGGTGATCGACACACCGGTAGCCACTATCAGCGCCTGGGAGACCACGTGCGCGCCGACACGGACCTTGCAGAACGTGGCGTCGCAGAACACATACGGGAACTCGGTGTGGGTCAGTGAACGCTCCCGGAACTCGGCGATCTCAGCGTCGAGACCTGCACAGATCCGGGATACCTCACTCTTGGAGACCCCGGAGTCCACGCCCATGGCCCGCACCAGATCGTCGACACTGCGGGTCGAGATACCCTGCACGTAGGCCTCCATGATCACCGCGTAGAGGGCCTTGTCGATCCGGCGGCGTCGTTCCAGCAGGACCGGGAAGAACGACCCAGCCCGCAGCTTGGGAATCTTCACCCGCACATCACCGGCCGGCGTTGAGATCGTCTTGGGTCGATGCCCGTTGCGGACCGTCGTTCGGTCCGCCGAGCGCTCGTAACGGCCGGCGCCGATCGCCGCTGTCGCCTCGGCCTCGATCAGGGCCTGCAAGCCGGCCCGCAGGATCTCCGGGAGCACTCCGGCAAGACCGAGTTCGTCGGATCGGAGTGTGCCGAGTTCAGTCAGTTGCTCGAGCAGGGCAGAATGGTCGTGGGTCATCGCGTGATTGCCTTTCAGTTGAGTCACTTGTGAGGTAACTCACTGATCATCACGCGATGGCCCACCCCAACGGCGACACCAAGCTCTCCGGCGTGTCCACCGCCCTCAGCGAGCCACCAAACCCCACCACTCCAGGGGACTCACCCGCGTCCAAGGCGACGTCACCAATGACTCGTCCTCCGGCGCCCCCTCCGCCCCAGTCCACCGAAAGACCGTAGCGGGAGACTCGCCCAGAGCCGCAGCAACCGCAGCGAGAACATTCGCACGCACGGGGCGCTCCTCAAACAAAATTCGCGCGACCGTGGACGGAGACACACCAGCCTCGCGTGCGAGCGCGGCGGCCGCCGGCCTTCCCGTCCGCTGGTCAAGGAGGCCCCGCTTCGCCATTGCAGTGAACCAGGGCTCGGGAACTTCGCGCGTCATGCCGGACATCTTGCCCTAGTCCGATCCGGAGAACGGTCACCGAGCAATACCGCGCAGACCTTGCCCGGACCTCCGCCGGCAGACGCAGACCCGGACTCGCGTGGAGTCGATTCGATATCCACCGCGCGGTGGTCGCCTCGCCCCAGCAGCAGGTGCTTAGTCCCCAAGCAGGATCTCGGCCACGTCAGAGGCCTGCGGAGCCCGAGGCGACGATCTGCGGTCCCCCTGCTCCCACCGCCGCAGCAAGAGTTCGTAGTCCGAGCGCCAGATCAGGTGTATCCGCTTCGGCGTCTCTAGCGCGGGCAGTCCCGCGTCAAGACGTTCCCGGTTCTGCTGCAGCCACCGATGCACAACCTCCTGCCACAGCGGCATCACCACCAGATCATCTACGCCGGTGTAGGAGCAGTAGACGTCGGCCACATCGGTCGCCAGCATGTTGGCGTCACAGAGTTCGTGCAGGGCCCCGAAATCCCCCACTCCACCCCACCCTTCGGCAACGAGGTCACAGATCGCCGAGTGGGCAATGTGGTCGATTGTCAGGTCACTGAGTTCCATGGCCGGATACTAACTGCGCCGCCGTACAGCTTCACCCCGTTAAACCGGGTTTCACTATGTCTATGCTCGCCTGCTTTCTCAATAAAAGACGATTTGCTTCTGGTTTAACCAGAAGCCTCCTTGCCTCTCGGCCTGGCCACCTGTCAGCACACCGGAACCCGGCGTCCGCAGACCAGCCGCCTCCCCGCACGGACGGGACCCGCTCGTTCGGAGAGCCATCCCCGCGCGTGTGCGAGGCAGTCCGACGAAGATGACGTCCCGGCGCAGATACACGCCGGCGACGACCTCGCCGACGACCTCCGCGAGTCCGACGTCGCGACCACCGAAGGCTTACGGGTTACCACCGACCCCAATCAGATCGTCGCCGCCATTCGCGCTTCCCTGCGCGCCGGAGGGCCCCTGGTGATCGTGGCGACGTACGCCTCGGTTCCTGCGATCAGCGCGGCGCTCACCGCGACGGGCCCGGCAGATCTGTTGATCTGCGATGAGGCCCACCACACCACCGGCCCCATCGGCAAGGCGTGGGCTGCCCCGTTGGACCAGACACGGCTTCCAGCGCGGCGGCGCCTGTTCATGACGGCCACGACCCGTACCGTGGCGCCGTTGACCGCGTCCGCATCGGCTCCGAGTGTGGAGGAAGTCGAGGTGTATTCGATGGACGATCCCGCGATCTACGGCCCCCACGTCCGTCCCCTGTCGTTCCGTGAGGCGATCAGCGCCGGCTGGCTGTCGGACTATCAGATCGCCGTCGTGGCAGTGTCCTCGGACGCAGCCGCCTCAGCGATCAGTGCCGCCCGGCTCCGCGGGGACAACATCGACACTGTCGCAGCAGTGTCTCAACTCGCGCTCCTGCAGTATCTCGATACCCATCCCGAGATGCGGTCGGTTCTGGCCTTCCATAATCGGATCGCTGACTCTCGTCGCTGGGCGCACTCGTTGCGGCATCTCGCCACACGGGCAGCGTCGCCGGCCATGGTGTATCACGTCGACGGGACCAGCCACCGCAGCCATCGGACGGCCGCGATCAACGCGCTCAAGGACTCGTCCCGGCTGACGGTAGTGTCCAACTGCCAACTCTTCGCCGAGGGCGTCGACGTCCCCGCCTTGGACGCAGTCCTGTTCGCCGGGCCCCGCAGCTCCGGCCCCGATATCGTCCAGATCGTAGGCCGCGCCATCCGCCCGCACCCGGCCGGCCCGGACCACAAGGCACTGATCATCGTGCCCGTCCTGGACCTCGCCGGTGACGACTCCCCACTGGACGTCAAGGTCGCCCGCACCTCGTATCTTGCTGCCTGGCAAGTTTTGACCACCCTCGCTGAAGAGGACGACTACGTCAACGACGCGCTGCTGGGCTGGCGCACCGCGGTGGAGACCTCAGCGGCCCCCGAAGAACAGTCCACCGGGAGGCTGTCTATCGATACACGCATGCTCGACGACGTCGACGTCGCGGACTTCCAGCTCAAGGTGGTCAAGCGCACTACCAGCCACTACGTGCTCACTGCCCAGAAGCTCGCGGTGTTCCTCGCCGAACCGGGGGGGGCATCCGAATCCGCCGCCGGCGTATCGCACCCGCGACGACTACCCGCTGGGCGCCCGGGTTCGGGAGGTGCGTCACGCCTATCGTCGCGGTTCACTCCCGGCGAAGATCGTTGCGATATACGAGGCGCTGCCCGGCTGGGCGTGGAACGCAAGTATCTCTAAGCCCACCCGTAGCGCCGACGACTGGATCGATCTGATCGCCACGCACACTGCGGCCAGCGGTATCCGCACTGTCCACGAGTGGGAGCGCACTACCGACCCGCAGTCCGGGACCGACGCGGCGATCGGCAAATGGCTCTATCAGGTCGCTGCCGGCACGCGACGCCTCACCCCCGACCAGCAGCGACGGCTGACTGCTGCCGCGACCATCCCCGAACGGCGCCAACGATAGTGCTGTCGGGGCGGCCCCGTATGTTCCTGCCATCACCGACTCTTCGTCGCTCGCCACCTGAAAGGACCCACCGGCCATGCCCGAACTGCCTGTCGAGAAGCTCACCGACGCGTACGGCGTCGATCTGACTCCCCTGCTGGAGAATCACCCCGACTGGTTCTGGGAGTGGACCCCGTTCGGGGCTCCCAGCGCTGCTGAAGCCGCGCAAGCACTGAGTGCTGCCAAAATGGTGGCCGAGGCCGAGTTCGCGGCGGTCGAATCGATCGAGGCCACCGGAGACAAAGTCATCGTGTACAACGACCAGTGCAACTTCACGGCTCCCGCCGGATTTGTCGTGGAAGCGGTCCTCCTGGCCCCCTAGCCCACTCTCCGCCAGATGGCACCAGCCCCGCCGACACATTCACTCCGAAATAGATTTGCGAATGAATAATTCACCGCGGCAGCGAGATCATCAGAACCAGAATGTTCCGACGCCGCCAAGCTGCCGCGACCATTCAGGCAACCCTGGATCTGATCCATTTCCATTGCTCCAACCTCGCACGCAAGCTCACCACAATCACTGGCACTTCAACGGACCTCGCCCACTTCTCGCCGCACGTTGCACCCACCGACTTTCAGCCTGCACTCCAGCTCCTCACGGCGCCTTTCGGTGATCGACGTTGATTCGTGTCACGGTAGCGGGGGCCGCAGCAGATCACTCTTTCAGCACTCCCGGATTTTCCTGTTCCAGCGATTCGAGGGTCACGTAGTACTCTTTTCCCAGCCTCGGCATAAATCCTTCTCGCCACGCGAACAGCGCGTGCGGAACCCATCCGACCAGCATGTCTGCCACCTCGAAATCGGTGTCCTCATCGCTCTCGGGGCCGCCGATTCGCCCGTCCGAGTACTGCACGTCCACGACGTTCGACTTTTCATAGTCGACGTGCAGTTCCGCGATTCCTTCTTCTCGCATGAAGCACCCGAGTCCAGCGATAGCGCACTGCTCGGCCGCCTCCCTATTTTCATCGTTGACATTCTGCAGCTGCATGAGTCGCGCAACGAACTCTTGGCTGCCCCCATCAATTCCCACGTCTCTCATTCTCCTTCTCGCTTCGACTTCGACGAAGCTCCCAGTTTTGTGACCCCTGCACGGTGTGTTGATTTCACTATCGAGCGTTCCCGGATTACGGTTCGTGTTGTTAGACATTCATTGTCTCCGCGCCGCAGGAAGGTTACCCCTATGCGCCGACACCCTTCTCCGCTGTTTCGTTCGGCGTGGCACGCCGCCAGCACCGTGGCTATCGGAGTGCTGCTTGCCGCGACCCTCACTGCGTGCAGCGAGACCGGGGAGATCGCGACTACGGCGGTGACGCCATCGCCATCCGGACATGCGGAGCAGACGTTCTACCCCTCCACAGCTCCCGCAACGTTTGAGCAGTGGAAGGCGCAGTGGACTGGTGATCCTTGTTCGACGTTGACGTTGGCAGACCTGTCCCTGCTCGGCTCAGCCGCCCCGTGGCGCCCCGAACCGATCCCGCAGCCCGATGGCACATACATGTGCCAGTGGCGTTCGGGAACTTACTCGGTGACTGCCACCGGCCGCGAGTATGGGCCTGAGACAGGCGCACACCAGGTGCGTTTGGATGGCGGACGCACGGCTATGCTCCGCACCATCACCGACAGCGGAGCCCCTGACTGGTGGATCATCATTCCGACGTTCGGGGAGCGCGGCGCCGCGGTGCTCGGGGTGAACGATCGGGGTGACGACGGCCGGCGCCTGGCCATCGCGTTAGCGAACTCCGTACTTCCTCGCCTGCCCCGCTGAGCCTTCCCTGCTCGCGACCTAATGCCTGATTCAGGCTCAGGGAAGCGGTCGGATCGTGTCGCCAGGCACCCAGAGTGTGGCGTGGACGCACTCGGCGCCGTTGTACGTCGGGAGCGCAACTTCGACCACGGCAGCCCACAGGCCCGTGGTGAAGCGAGCCCAGGCGATGAGCGTCGCAGGCATTTCGGTCGGGAACGTCAGCCCCCAGGAGCGAACATGCAGAGAGGGCTGTTCCCGGTCGGCGACCCGCGCCGCCCAGCCCAGCGCGATGTTCGATTGCAGGATTACCGGGCGATCGGAGACCGGGTGCCAGGTGCCGGCGTCGATGAGGCTCTGGCAGTGAAGGCGGGCCGCGTTCGGTGGTCTTCCCCCACCGACGTCGCCCGCCTTCACCCCCACAATATAGCACAGGCGTTCGATGGTCGATGTTGCTGCGGCGCGCTGCCGTGTTACAGGTAGCCGATGGGTCCGCGGCTATCGACTCGGATTCGACTGTGCATGATGATTTCGGCGGTAGTGATCCGGGGATCGGCCACCGGCAGGTCCGGATTCTTGATGATCACGGCGTTGCCGGCCGAGTCCGTTGGCGCTTCCCCTCTGCGCGAGCCCAAGCTGCTGGGCCCTAGCCGCGCCAGGAGCGTCCCGGAGTAGGTGTAGCGCGGATGCCCGCGCGTATCCAGCTCCGCGGGGCCACGCCGGTCGATGTCGTAGACCGCCACGGGCACGGTGGATAGCACGACGGCGAGGAGCTGGTTGCGTTCGACCCTCTCCGGGTCACTGCGCCACGGGCCGAGTGCGGCGTCTGCGAGGTAGTCGTCGGTGACGTCCACGGCGAACCCGAATGGCCGCCGTGTCGGCGCGTCCACGGTGGGGGGGCCGTCGGTGCGCAGAACGGTCAGTTCTCCGGTCCGCGCAGTGAGCCAGTGCCGGGTTGCGAGAACGTCGACGGCGGCCGGGTGCAGCGGTTCGTCGAGTATCCCCGCCCGGATCAGTTTGACCAGTGAGTCGTAGGCGATGCCTAGTCGTGCTGCGGCGGCGTGCCGGCTCAGGGAACGAGCCCCGGGCGGCGTCGCCGAGAGCAGGAACGTGGGGAGTCCGCGGCCACGTTTCATGGGCGTGGCCGCGGATGATCGTTGCAGGCCGGCCGGCTCCACGGCTCCCAGATCATTCGCTGTGGCCGGCGGCCACGGGGAACACGCCGGTGCGCAGGTGGGTGTCTACGACGAGAACGCAGCCGGCGCCGACCTGGGCGTCTCCACCGACAGAGGAGGCGTCCGCGACGATGGCGTCTGTGACGATGGCGTCGTCGTAGACGACTGCCGTGTCACGAATACGGGCAGTCCCACGAACTTGCCCGCGGTGCCGGACTTGCGCGTCGTCGCTGACCACCGCACCTTGGCACACCACGGCGTCCTCTCCCACCCAGCCGCGGTCAATCAGGTTGCTGTCGGATTCGATCCAGCCGCCGACGTCGCCCTCGCTGATCCCTCGGTCGATCAGCGTTGTGGTGGCCCGGATCCTGCGCAGCACCATGCCGTCGACGATCTTCTGCTCGCCGGTGTACTCGTAGATCACAGGTGGCTTCTTCCTCGGGTGCGCGGTTCCTCAGCTGGCACGGGGTCAGACCCCGCGCGGGCGACGAATCTCGTAGGACGGGTCCAGCGGGATGATACGGGCGGTGGTGCCGGACTGGTATTGCTCGGCGATCATGCCGTTGCCGATGTAGAGCTGTACGTGATTGGCGCCCTGGGTTCCGGGGGGGAACACGAGGTCGCCGGGACGGGCCTGACCGGCCGAGACCGGTTCCGACGCGGCCCACTGTGCGCCGGACACACGCGGGATCTCCACCCCCGAACTCTGGTAGGTGACGTACCGGGTGAAGCTGCTGCAGTCCATGCCGTTGACCTGGTTATCGTTGGCGCCTAGCCCGGGCCCGGAAATGCCCAGTGTCGGCCCGGTCAACGAGCCCCCTCCCCACGAGTAGGGGATCTTCGCGTCGACGACGGCCTTGGCCAGCTGCACGACCTTCTTCTCCCGGTCGCCGTGAACGCCCTCGGCCAGGTCTTTGCCGTCGATGGTCGTGGATCCGGTACCGCCCTCCTGGGCGGCGGCCAACGCAGCGGCCAACGCCTGCTGCTGCTGCGGACTGAGCCGAATGTTGTCTCCGGGATTGGGAGAGTAGGCCTGCGAAAAAGTCTGCGGTGCCTGCGCGGCCATCGCGGCCATCGGCTGGGCCATCGTCTGCGCGAACTGCATCATCGGTTGCGCCATGGCCTGCAGCGGACTTTGCCCGCCGGGCCCCGGGTTTGCCAGTGCCCCGAGCAGTCCCATCGGGGTGGTGACCCTGGATGCCTGCTGAGGCACGGTGGTCCCCGACAGTGCAGCCGTGCCGGTTCGGTTGATGTTGCGCTGCTGGTCGACGGCTCCGCGAGCGGCGTCGGAGGTTCGTTCGACGCGGCCGCGGGCCTTCCGGGCGTCGTCGCGGTTCTCTTCTGCAGCGCCGTTGAATCGGGCGTCAGGGGCAGGGCCCGCCCCTTTGATGGCTCCGTCGACGGCCGACCGGCCGCTGGCTAACGCGCCGTCGATTCCGCTCTTCAGTCCGAAATCGGTCATCGACTCCTCCTTCGTAGTGGCCACCGTCAAGTGGCGAATGCGCACCGTCGCGAGAAGCTGCAGGGCTGTTTCGGTGATCGTACAAGCCCTTGAGGCCCTATTTCGCCCCACCATCAGCTGCTAACCGACCCCTGCGGCCGAGGCCGCGCGGGGGGTGGACAGCCTCGCCGGCGGCGCACTAGACTAGCTGATAGTCGCCGAGCACGACCGAAACCGCCCCCGCTGGCCACCCCTTAACGGCCCCGGGGCGTTTCCTTGCCTACTCCCGCTGTGCGCCTGCAGGTGTTCAGGGCAGTGGCGTCATCGGGCGGGCGCACAGGTGTCGTTGCCCTTGGGGGACCTTCCCCGCGCCGCCCGCCCATTGGGCGGCCCCGGACGAATGCTGGCCGGAATGCCCGGTCCTGCGGAAGCACACCCCAGCACCGGATCCGGCGCCGCCTTGTCCGTAGGACGCCACTGTCCAGCAGAAATCGTGAATGTCAGCCATCGGATAGTCGCTCCTTCGGATGGGGTTCGGCAGAGTCGGACGCAGTCTCCATCACGTTACGGCCCCACCATGACAGGTGGACGTCCACGAAGATCGTCACCGATCGTTTGCTGTCGGCCGAGCACACTGGCCTGCTGGTGTTGCTGGCGGTCGTGCACCACCAGGAGCAGGTTGGCGGACGCGCCGTGACCAGCCAGGAGCGTCACCACCGTTCCCCAGAGGACGACGATCGGCAGCGCCTCGGCGGCGCCCCCGACGCCGACGAGATAGGCGACTATGCCGGCGTATCCGGCGGCGGCAACACCGTAGTAGGCGTAGCACCGGGCACTCAGTGCCCGCCGATAGCCCCAGAGCGGAGGTAGCGGCCACCAGCGGGAGAAGGCACCCATCCAGTCCCCGGCCAATGCCACCGCGGCCAGTACCGCGAGCACGCCGGCGGCGACCATCATGACCGTGCCTGCTGCCGCCGCCTGCTCTGCGTTGACCAGGGGGGCCAGCTGCGCGAGCGCGGCGCCCGGCGCCGCGAGCGCGGCAGCTGCCATCAACGTCACGGTATGGGGGCGGACCATCACCGCAGCCAGGTCGCGTTCAGCCATGAACATGGTGCTGTGGTTCCTTCCGTTAAGCGACTGGTGTCGAAATGCTGCCGTCTGCTGCGTCTGGGTGGGGCCTTTCAGGCTTTCAGGAGGGCTCGGGGGCTGCCGGCAATGTCTGCTGGCCGCAGTCGTTGGGGATCGAGGCGATGATCCCGGCGACCAGCCCCGTGGCGTATCGGGCCAGTTCCTCGTTGGGCACCTTGACCGTCCCGCCGGTAGTGGGGGTCCCGAACTCGTTGTACACCCACGGAACGTCCTCGGCGATCAACGCGATTACCGGGATGTTGCCGCCCCACAAGCCTGCCCGCCCATCGAAGGAGTTGTTGCGCACCACCACCGAACGACCTTCGGCGGTCGCCCGCGCCTGCGCGAACATCATCGAGTACTGCTCGCTGGCAGCCGCGGTATCGGCATTGCTGAAGGCAACCCGCGTGTGCTGGCCGTCGGCGCCGACGCCTTCGCGATAGTTCCCTTCCCGTTGGGGGAAGATCGAGTTTTCGTTGATGGACGTGTGTATGGACACCCCCAGGGCTGCGCCCTCGGACTTGGCGCGTTCCACCCGGTCGCGGTAGCTGATGGATTGGTCGGTGGACGACTTCAGCAGCACCACTTTGTAGCCGCGTGATTCCAGCGCAGAGCGGACCGCTTTGGCCACTGCCATCACGTCGGCGTCCTCGGCCCCGTTCGGTTCGTCAACCATCAGCACACCGCTCTGGCGGTCGAATGCTTCGATCTTGTCCGGGTTGTGGCCCGGGTCCAGTGCGATCACGGGGGCCTGGCATGGCTGCCCGGGACTGCGGTCGTCGCCGCCGGCGGCCGGAGTACCGCCGGCGAAGAACACTCCGGCGGCTCGGGCGCGGGAGCTGATGCCGGCGGCGCTGTCGTGGATGCCGTCCGCGGCGCGCAGCTCGGTGGTCGACCGTGCAGCCCAGTCGAGAACGTGTCCGGTCGGCAGTCCCGCGGTGATCGCGTCGTTCATCGCTTGTGCGGCGGCCGGGGTGTATCCGTTTGCCGTGGCGTTCTCCCCGATCGCGACGGTCATCATGAACAGCGGCTTCCCGCTGGCCGCGCCACGCAGACGCTTCACGCGTTCTGCAGCATCTACCTCCGAGCCGACGGCGATGTTCGCCGCATCGTTAGTGCCGACGGCCGCGAAGTAGCAGTCCGCGGCGGGCAGTGAGGCCAACGCGTCGACAGCGTTCGGGGTCCCGTTCACCGTTTCCACGGCGCTCCGCGCCCCGGCCACGTCGTAGTAGATGGTGTTCACCCCCTGCGGCAGGAGATCTTTGGCCAGCGGCGTGTCCTGGCCAACCGAACCGCTCTGGATCGTTCCCCGACCTTCGGCCAGCAATGGCACCGACAGCGAATCGCCCACCCAGCCCAGCGTCGCGCATTGGGTTGCGGGGTTTGCCGACGCCGCCGGCGCCGCGACTACCGTCGCAGCCAGCAGCGCTGCCGCTGCAGCAGCGCCCGCAGTTCGGATCACCGTCACAGCAGCACCTCCCATCACTCACTCTTGGTCACTGCGTCGAACACTAGCCAACCGGCGGGCCGCAGCGCGCCTCGTATTGAGCGCTATTCCGACGCGCACACCCAATACACCCGCTGGGAGTGGCTGGCGTCGGTCTGTACCTCGGTGCCGAGATCGGTGTCCTCGTCCTCGGACTGTCCCGGCGTAGGGTCGGAGCTCTCGTTGATCAGCAGCCCGCCGCCCTCGCGGATCTTCTGCGCGATCTGCTCCAGCATGATCGCCGAGGCTTCGGCGTCGTCGTATCCGTTCGTGCTCAACGAAATTTGAACGTACATCATCAGGCAGGTCCTCTCAGAGCTGTGGAGCCTCCGACCGTAGCGATTGGCCCCGACACCCCTGCCGGGGAGAATTAGGCCCAGGTGCCGCGCCAGCTTCCGATTGCCGCCAGCACTTGCACGGCCAGCAGCAGCTGCGGCGACGGCCCCGCAGCAGGCCTTCCCGGATCCGAAAAATGATCGCTGGCGGCGACCGTGAGCACCCAGTCCACGAAGGCCTCGGCAAGCTGGCCCTGGCCAGATTCTTCGGACAGCAACGGTGCCGGCGCCAGCTCCCCAGTGACGTGGGCGTGCCGGGCGATCGCGGGAGCGAACGGCCCCCACTGAAACATCGGCACCGAAGATCGTGCGACGTCGGACTGGCTCATGCCCGGCAAGGCCTGTTGCGGTGGCTCGCGGTCACCTTCAACGGCGGGGGGACTCTGATCGAGGCCCGCCACAACGTCGGCGAGTGTGGCCCGGCGCCGACCACGCCGGCGCGGCGCGGCCCCGATGGTCGGGCTGGGCAGTAACGCTTCCGCTGGCCGCGGACCGCCCCCTTGTGCGGCGACCAGGATCGCCGACCCCAGACCTGTCAGGGTCGGCGCACCCAAGGCTCGCCCCAG
Organism: Gordonia alkaliphila; assembly: GCF_023017165.1. Taxonomy (GTDB): domain Bacteria; phylum Actinomycetota; class Actinomycetes; order Mycobacteriales; family Mycobacteriaceae; genus Gordonia; species Gordonia alkaliphila. The sequence continues at coordinate 130,371 of NZ_JALKBW010000002.1, read as the reverse complement.
CATTCGGCGGGCTCGTCGGAGCTCGCTGGGCGACCACCCGAAGCGGTCCGCCCACTGATCCCCGCCATCATCGAGCATCGCGCCCAGGTAGTGGTGAAGCCCCGCAACCCCGAACTCGCCGAGCCCGTGCAGCGCATCGCCACGCAGAGCGCCGGCGGCCGGCAGCCTCCCGACGAAGGGCACCGGGCCGAACAGTCCCATCTCCGGATCGGACCATCCAGCTTCCGGTATCAACGTGGCCAGCGCAGTGTGCTCCCCGAACGTCCCTACGGCAGGCCCGTTGCTGTCGGCGGGGGCTGCCAGCAGAAACACCTGCGGCAGGCTGAAGCAGGCTCCGGCCAGGGCCGCGTCCACGGTGACCCACTGCGCGTCGTATCCCGCTCTGACTAAGTCCGCGAGCGGGCCGAAGAGTGCCCCCTCTAAGCAGCCCGGTTCGGCAACGGCGAGTATTGCCGGGGCGGCGGCGTCCATCTCGAACCCCACGTGCACCCATCCTGGCCATCGGCTCCAACCGGAGCAGAATTCGGGGGCACGACGCGGGCTCGCCCTCATCGCCGAGCGCGGCCGGCCGCCATTCGCCGGAGGTGGCGGCGGCGCCACGGCGACCCGCCCACTTCCCGCCATCACAGACCCCCGTGTTTACTACCTGTAGGCCAACTAGCTAACTAGAATGTGTCGTCATTATGTTTCGTGCCGCCACGATTCTCTCTCGCGACGCGCCGAGAAATGACGCCGAAGATGCCCGAAGGCCCCACCAACGAGTGTTGGTGGGGCCTTCGAGCGGATCGCCGTCGCCGAACGATCAGAGTCCGGAGATCTGCCGACCCGCCTGGCCGTCGAGCCCGAGGTGCTCGTTGGCCTGGTTGTCGGCGGCACGCGACAGCTGCCCGACGGCTTCGGTGACCCGGGTGGCGATGTTCTGCAGTACCCGCTGGATGTCGAGCATGGCGCCCAGGGTCGCGCCGTCCATGCTGCCCTGGAGGGAGTTCACGCGCGAGCTGTAGGAAGCGAACGCAGCGTCGAACTGGGCCTTGCCGCCGTTGACGTCGCCCAGTGCGCCGGCGACGGCGCCGGGGTTGACGGTAATCGAATCGGTCATGTCTGTTCCTTACGTCGTAGAGGAGGCTGGTTGTTCAGGGCTGATCAGAGCGTCGGGAGGCTGCCCTTGCCGGACTCGTTCTGGTTCTCCTGGTTGTTCGCGTAGGTTCCCAGCGCCTGCGCGACCGCGTCACCGCGGTTCTTGGCGTTGGTGCCCTCGGTGACCAGCTGCTGAGCGGTTGCGCGCGCCGCGTTGCCGAAGGAAGAGACGATGCCCGCACCCGCCAGCGCCTCTGCCCCTGCCTGGATGCGCTTGAGCCCGGAAAGGGCCTCGTTCAGTTCGTTCTGCATGCCCGATGCCTGCGCCCGAGCCTCGGACGGGGTGAGCTTGGTAGCCATGTACTACTCCTAGCCATTTTGAGTGTGGGCGACACCGAAAGTGCCGCTCAAGCGGTGTTCCGGGCTCGGGATGACCCCGGTTGCCGGTATGGTAACACCGGCAACCGGGGCCATTTCGACCGAAAAACGGCCCCTTAGCGCACTTTCTTTTCTACGGCTTGGGCGTCTCGTCGGGGGCAGCCAAGACCGGGACCGCGACCAAGTCCTCGGCGACCTCCTCCGAGGCTTCCTCCACCATCGCCCCGGCCGGGACGCTCTCCAGCAGCCCGTCCGCGCGCCGCGACAGCAGTTCCCCGAACTCCGGGTGCGCCGCGAGGATCGCTTCGGTGCTCGTCTTCTTCGCCGCACTTCGAGGCGCGCCGGCCCCTGCGCCCGTCATCGGCGGCACCATGCCACCGCCGCCGCCCATCATCGGCGAGGCCGGCATACCGCCAGTCGGCATGACCGGAGAAACCCCGGCGAACGCCGCCGCCGGGGCTATCCCCGTCATGTCGGCCAGCGCGGCGCTCGCGGGCATCACGTCCAGTCCGGCGCCACCACCACCCACGCCGCCCATGCCACCGACTCCGCCGCCCATCGACGCCATCGCCCCCAGGTCCGGGGTCGCGAAGTCACCGGGGTTCAGTCCGCGGTCGCGCATCATCTGGTTGAACTGGTTGTCGCTGATCCCATTGGACAGACTCGACGACAACGGCGACATCATCTGCGAAGGCATACTCGATGCCTGCGACATCGCTTGCTGCGCGGGCTGCCCACCGAGCTGCTCGGCGACGGTTTTCCCGCCGCGCTCAGCCCCAGCCTGCCCCAGCTGCCCGCTGGCTCGCAGTGCCGAGTTCGCGGCCGTCAACGCCCCGACTCCCCCCAACGACTCCATCATCGGCGGCGGCGGCAACGTCACCGGCGCCGTCGCCGCGACGATCAGCCCGTGATAGACGCTCATCGACGTCGCATCCATAGTCCACATCGCTGCGTACGCCGCTTCCAACTGCGCGGCCGTAGCAGCTGAGCTGATCGCGATCGGCGCGCCGATGGGGCCGGCGGCGGCAGCAGCCACTGTCGTCGCTTCCGCGCTGGCCGCCGCGACCCGATTGGCGATGACGACCGGTAGCGGCACCATGGTCGCCCGTGCGGCGAACCATGCCTGCACCACAGCGAAGCATGCGGCCGCGTTCTTCTGGCAGACCGCTTGCGCCTGAGCCAACCACGCCAGCAGCTTGGACGACTCCATCTGCACGAGCACCGGGGCGCCGCCACTCCAGACCGCCAGCGCGGCAGCAAGGTTGGCTTGAGCAGCCATCGTTTGAGTCGCGAAGGTCGCGGCAAGGACTTCCCACTGGGCGCCCGCGGCGGCGAAGTGAGCAGGCCCCAGCCCCATGTCGAACATTCCCGAATTCACCTCGGGCGGGAACAGGCCATAGAACACGCGCTCGTCTCCTTTAGTCGATCAGGTCAGCACGGCTTTGTCCCCAGCATATCGGCGGGGCCGCGAACATCTCGCGCCGCAAACGCCCCCTATGCGAGGTCCCGGGCCGGGCTATACCTACAGTGCGCCGGGCCTTTCGGCCGTTTCACCCCGCACCGCCTCCGGTGTCTCCCCCTGCGGCTCCGGTGGTGATATCGGCGGGTTCCTCGGGTGGCTGGTCGAGGTAGGTGAGCAGCCCGGCTCGGATGACATCGCTGATACTGACGCCCCACTGCTTGGCCGACTCGGTGACCGCGGCCAGAAAGTCGCGGCGCACCTTGTAGGGCAGCACCTCTCTGCTGGCGCCGACCGGAGGATTCTCCGGTACAGGCCCGGGCGACTGCAGATAGTCCAGCAGCGCCGAACGCACGTAGGACGACTTCGGGACTCCCCGCACCTCCGCTAGCCGAGTGATCGCCGCATTCAGTTGCTGATCCAGTGCAACTCCGCGAACAACCGTGGTCGATTGACCGGCGGGCTTCTTGCGTCGCCGCTTGTTCACCGCAGGGTCTGGAGTGCGCACGCGGGGCCCGCCCGCCGCCTCCCGCATTCTGGTTAACACCGACTGCATCGATTCGGTGGCTGGCGGCAACGACCAAGCGACCGGCGGAAGATCGTCGACCTCGAAGGCGATCGCCAGCCGCGCCAAGGCGCGCGCGTTCCCGTCGACCACTCCCAGGGGTCCGGGGTTGGCCGGTCTGCCCCGCAGCAGGGCCCACTCATCGGTGCAGGTCCAGCTCCTAACCAGTCCCGCAGCGAAGTCGCTGATTGTTCGTACGTCGGGGCCCCACGGGATGGTGCCGGCGTGGTGGTGGAGCCACTGCGCCAGCACCTGCACGTCGGTGGCCGAATCGCCCGCGACCGCGACGAGCCGGCCGGGACCTTGTAGCCAGGTGAGTACGGCGCGCGCTGTCGTGGCCGGATCGCGCGGGATGGGGCCGGGCCCGGGGAGTGCAGACTCGAAGGCTGCACCGGTTTCGTAGTCCGCCAGCGCGAACGCGCCGATGTCCGGGGCTGTCGGGTCTGTGGTCGTCGGGGCTGTTCCGGGGATGTCGGCGGCGATGAGGATGTATCGCACCGGGTCGTCGCGGTCGACGGTCAGTGGCGCCGCGTCTGGTGAAGGTGGGCGGCGCCGGATGCGGTGCTGCCTGTCGTCGCTGCTGTCTGCGTGGGCCGGCGCGCCCGGTCCGTAGGTCACAGCCACAGCACACGCAGCTTGCTGATGTGCTCGAAGTGGAATCCGGCACTGTTGTCGAACTCGCGGAAGTCCGCGACGTGGAGGGAGGTGTACTCCTGCAGGAGCGCGACCACGGTGGCATAGTCGTTGCGGGCCACAGCCATCGCGAAGGCCAGGATCGTGTCCCGGTCCATGTGGTTGCCCTTGGCGATGTCTTGGCCGACGCGGTCGCTCGGGTGCGCCTTGGGACCCAGGATGAAGTCCTTGCGCCGACGATAGTCGTACTGTTCGTTGCTCATCAGGACCATGACGTCGGCGACGAAGGTGATCCGTGGTGTCTGAGTGTTCGGATCGATTCCTGAGTCGGCCAGTCGTTGTAGCGCTTTGGCGTCCGAGGCTCGCGCCCGCGCGTCTTTGCGCATCTTGTTGCTGGTGCCTGCCAGCCACGCGTTGAGCGCGGACCGGGAGCGTTGTAGTACATCCATGGCTTTGTCGATGCCGCCGATCTGGTTGATCAGGTCATGGCGCGCGATGAGTTCGGCTGTCCGAGGATCGGGGATCCGTCCTTGCTGTTTCCAGCGTCGAACTGTGCGCTTCGACGGCGCGGTCCGGCCGGCGTGCGTTGCGGCGCGTTGGATCTGCTCCTCGGTGAGGTTGTTGAGCATGTCGCGGATCGTCGGTTCGCGGGGCGGAACGAGGGTTCGTTCCGATGGCCATTGGGCCATGTCGCGGATCGCGGAGTTGGCGACGTCGATGTTGTCGCCGCTGGCGGTGCCGGTGCGGGTGGTCTTCATCGGCACTGAACGGCGCCGCGGCCGGAACTGGCCCATGTCAGGCTCCAGTTCCGGGATGAGTGGGGTTCTTCGCCGCCCGTTCGATGGCGTCGACCGCTTGCGTCACTTCGGCGGCGGTGGTGGTGTTCAGCAACGCCAGCAGTCGCTCGTCGTCGAGGACGACGTCGGACTCGGTGGTGAACTTGCCCAGGTAGCGCCCTGCCCGTCCGACGGTGCCGTCGGGGCCGGGGGCGTCGTCGGCGACCTCGACGTTGCCGGGGACCAGGTATGTCCAGGAGTCGGTGACCGACTTGATGGGCCAGATCTGGTGATCAGCGGCGACCGCGGTGGCCTTCGCCCGGGATCGGTGCCGGGCGTGGGCGATGATGCTGGCCCGCCATAGCGGTTGGTGATGGTGGGCCAGTCGGCCCTGCCACAGTTCCGGGTTTGCCATCCGCCCCAGGTAGCCCTTGTAGATGTCGCCGACCATGGCCTTCATGGCCGGGTCACCGGCGTCGATGGCCGAGGTCCTGGCCGCAGCCAGATCTTCCTTCCACGTCTTGAGCGCCAGGCCCTGCTGGTCGGTTAGCCATGCTTCGGTGACGCCCAGATCCAGCCAGTCCAGTCCCGCCCCGCCCGAGGCGATCGGCGCCGTCAGTGACTTCACTGACTCGGTGGTCACCCACATCTGCGTGTCCCGGTCGATGGCCATGCGGGGATGCGGCAGCGGAAGCAGTGGCGGCAGTCCCAGCGACGCGGCCGCCGGCAGGGTCACTCGCCACAACCCGAACGGTAGCGTCGCGGACTCGGACAACTGGGCTGCGGCATCGTCGCCCGCCAGGTGCTGAAGCTCGCCCAGCCCCAGGGAGACCATGCCGGCCGAGGCCAGGTAGGAGGCCCGCTGGTCGATGGTCACAAGCCGAATCACTTCCTCGCCCCCGGCGCGGGGACCGACGACGAACTCGTCGGTGCCAACCGCCCGGGACCAGGTGCCGACCGGCTCGATGTCCTCCACGAAGTCGTCGTCGACCGGCGGCAGTGGGGTCGCCTTCACCGGGAACGCGCCCGGCGCCTTCGTTCCCGAGCGAGCCTTGGTGGTCTTGGCGTTCTTCTTCCGGGTGTCCCAGATCCGGTCGGCCATGGCCGCGCCTGTTCTGGCCGGGGTGTTCCCGGGAAGGACCTTCAAGTTGTCGAGGTGCCAGACGAGCCTGCGGCCAAGTTCTCTGGCTCCGTCGCGGTCGTTGTCGAAGTCGAACACCGTACCGTGCGCCTTGGAGCCGAGGATGTTGAAGCGATCTCGCGAGGTCAACGACGCCCATCCTTCCAGGAACAGGTCGATCAGGAACCGGTCGCGGCCGCCGTTCGCGGTGTGCAGGAGATGGATGCGCCAGCCCGATTCCCCGGCCGGACGAAACAGGTGCCAACCGTCGTCGTCATCGTCTTCGGCAAGCAGTGGCGCGAACAGTTCGTCGGTCACCGCATCCAGTCGGCCGATCACCTCTTCGATCGGATCGTCCTCTTCGCCGGGGTCGACTGCATCCGGCCCCCACCCCAGCTGTTCGCAGGCTCCGGCGAGAATCCACGCCTGGGGCGGCACTTTCGCCGCTCTGAGGTCATGTCGACGCCACAGCAGTGCACGCAGGAGTTGATCAACGGACTCGATCGGCTTGTCGTAGAGCCGACGCCCCGACGGGGTCCACAACCCGAAGTCCGTGACTAGGAGCGCGTGGTTGTCTGCCACCGCACCCTCGCTGGGCTTGCGAACCGCCATGGAACGTCCCCTTTCCTCATGGCCTTCAGCGAGAAGGGCCGCTCCGCGATCTCCCGCCACTTCGGATCCAATATATACCCGTTCTTGCCTCCAATGTATACCCATTTTCTGTGTAGCCAGTTGAGGGACACGCTATTGCCGTTGAATGCCCTTTGCCATGCGCCTCGTGCCCGCCGGTTGGCTCCTGGTTCAGCACTACACGCCGACCTCCCGTCGGCACGGGGCCTGCGGCCGCTTTCCAATGCTCTTACGGGCATCGAGGTCACAGACGGCGATAGCCACGCACTGCCCCTGCCGCCGAGTCCAACGAAAACCGGCTCGGGCGATAGAGAGTCTGCCCACTGCCTGGCCCGGAGCGGGATTCGCAGCATTTCGCCATCAATGGCGCGGCTCGGTGCCGTGCGGCGGGCGGGCCTGACGAGCTGTCCTCTTATCAGCCGCGGGGCGGCCACGACCCTTGCCCGGAGGGAGTCCAGACGAGTTCGGAGTCGCTGAACTCGAACTCCACGGCGATCACCGCATGGTTCCCCTTGGCCCTGGCCGCGGCGATTGCCTCTTGCTCGGAGTCGTACAGTCCGTCGACTTCGTGGTCGGAACTATCCACCAGCTGATACTTCGTGATGTCTGCCATGGTCGCCCAGGATCCTTCTTCTCAGTCGCCGTACGCGGCGGGAATCAGCGCGTTGGTGTGAGCGTCGTAGAGTTCGCCGTCCTCGTAGTTGACGTCGCTCCCGATGATGAACCACTGGCTGTCGTCAGGGTCGGTGAAGTCGACTTCGTCGATCTCGGCGATGACGGTGTCGATATGCAGACAGCCTCCGTCTTTGGTGACGAAGTAGACGTTGCTTTCATATCCGCCGGAGTTGAATCCGTACTCGATACGAACGCGGCCGTCGGCTTCCATCGCCAACAGGCCCTTGAGATGTTCGCTAGCGAGGTTCTTCTCTTTCACGCCCATTTCTCTCCCTCGTTTTCCTCTTCTCGGCCCTTGGGGGTTGCCGGCGGGCTGCCTATCACGCCAGCCTCGAATCCGGCTCGCCGCAGCCCCCCCCCCCCGAGGGGATCCTGTGTGCGGTCGAGACCCCACGGCTCCTCCTTTGCGCGTGGCGGCACCGAGTCGGCCTACTCATATCCATCGTCACACACACCACCGACACGTCCGGGGCTGCTACTTGTCTCGCCGGAATGGCGCGATCCGATGTGCGCTTACGCAACCCCACCAGTCCCCGATAGACCTAGTCCGGCACCACCGTTTCGTAGATCTTGCCGTCGTTGAGGTGAATTCGGACCGTAACGCCGGGCGGTGCGTCGATCTCGACGTTGACCACATCCGGCGTGTGACAGCCTTCCACGTGGCTCGACTGGTGGGCGTACACGGAGCATTGTTCGATCGCGGCGGTTCGAACGCCTCGGTCGGATGCGTCGGGCGTGCGGGGAGCTCCGCCGAAGTCAGTCATGCTCATGGCGCTACGCGACTCGAGACCAGAGGTAGGGGTAGTTGAATGTGCCCGGGTCGGTCATGTTGGTCAGTGCCGCCCAGAAGCGGTTCATGACGGCGCCGAAGACTTCCTCCACGGTGCGCGGATCGTCGATAGGGGTGGTGACTTCCACAGCGATCCCCGGATAGTCTCCGGTGAGGTGATCCACCGACAGCGTCTCGATGACGTCGGCGGGCAGCCCGGAGCGTTCGGTCAGGATCTCGGAGATCGCGTCGCGGGCGAGGGTGAGTGCCGTATCGGTGAGCCACCCCTCCTCCACCATCGCGGAGGGAAGGTCCCCGTTGTCGATCGGAAAGTTGAGATATTCGGTGAATCCCACGACCAGGTAGCCCTCGTCGGCCGAGTCCGTTTCGAGGTAGTTGCCCGGGTCGTCTTCGCCGATCTCGGCACCGGTGTGCTGGCCGGTATTTGCGATCTCTCGCAGGCGGCCTTTCCAGTGCAGGTCGATAGTGCTCATGATCGTCTCTCTCTTGAAGGATCAGCTTGCGGTTTTCGCTTTGCGGCGGGCGGCGAGCTCATCGTTGACACTTGGCGACGGACTTTCGTCGACCCGGCCCGTTTCGGCCACGAACTCAGACACCGAGCCGCGAACTTCGGCGACGGTGTGCTTGACGGCGATGCCGAACACGCACTGGCCTCCGGCGAGGATGTCGATGATGTCGCCGTCCTCGGACAGCTCGTAAATGGTCGCGCCGTCGCCGATCAGCGTGATCTCGGACAGGGATTCGGGGTCGCGTGAGCGGACGAGGTCGATTGCCTTGCGCACGCTCTGCAGGGAGATCCCGGTGTCCAGGAGCCGCTTGATGAGCTTGACGATGACGATGTCAGTGAAGGAGTACAGGCGCTGACTTCCCGAGCCTGTTGCGGACCGGACGCTCGGCTCGATGACTCCCGTGCGAGCCCAGTAGTCGAGCTGCCGGTAGGTGACTCCAGCGATCGCCTGTACCGCGGGCGCCCGGAAGCCCTGGACATGCGGGGCCTGCGCGGCATCGCCGACGACGTCGAACAAGGCCAGTTGGCGGTCGCCACCTGTCATTGCACTCTCCCTCTTCCATCGTTGCCCGGAGGTCTCCGCGCGGAAGGGCACTCGATCCTCTTGGGCCGCACATGGAACCGTAACTGACTTCGCGGACAGCCCCTCCCGGGCTCTCCTCCGGCTGTCCACGAACTTGGGGCCGCCTCCGATTCGCCGTTCGGCGCCCCCCCTTCGTCCGCGCCCCTGAGCACCCGGGCGCGGCCCGCACATTCCACCACTTTTGGGCTTCTTGTTGCCCTACTATCGGGCTTCTAGGTAGTGTCAGGCTCATGAGGTGGCACTCATATTCGAACTACCCCCGAAGGAGACAGCATGTACTCGGAGATCATCGATTTGTCGGCCGGCAGCACTGCGGTGCCCTGGAAAGCGATCACCCTGATCGGCGTCGTGTTCCTGGTGGTCCTGGCGGGGCTGGCGCGCATGGGGTATCTCGCGACGCGCAGGGTTGCTGTGCTCGCCGCCTTCGGGGCGATCTACCTGCTCGCCAGCATTTTCGGCCAGACCAGCCACCATGGATACCTCGCAGATAAGCGGACCTCCGCGGCCAATACCCAGCTCGCACAGGCGTGGCCTGACATCGCCCGCGTCAACGGAGGGCTGCTGCATTCCCCGCCCGAGCCCGGCCAGTACACAGTCCATCGCGGCGCAGCCCTCTGCAAGCTGACTCTCACCGAGTCCGGCCACGACCTGATGGCTGCGGCTATGACGTGCAGCGGCCAGCCGGTCGAGCCGGTCGCCAGCTAGCTGCACTCGACGAGCGTCCTCAGTCTCGACCGGCTGGGCGAGTGCGGGCCATCTCGTCTACGGCGCCAGCGCCACAACTGCGGTGACCGCCATCGGGATGGCGACTGACCACGACAGGATCGACCAGACGAGCCGCCACGGAGCGGGTTTTCCCTCCCGGAGCCAGCCCATCTCCTGCCGCTGTTCCTTCGTCGTCATGATCGCACCGGACGCCGTCAACAAGACGGCCCCGACCGCCAGAACACCAGCACCGCCAGCGATGGCCCCGCCTCCAAAAATGCGCGACCATCCGAGAACTGCCAGCAGCACACCGCCGGCCGCCAGCACGGTCGCTGCGCCAATCTCCAGCCACGGCAGCCCGCTGCGTCCCTCGCTCCGCCCCGAGCCCCGGGCGTCGACTATCGCCGGTTCGGGCGCCCCAACTTCCCGCCGCGTACCGCCACCAATGGACTCATCGCCGATCATTGCTTTTGCATCGCCTTCCTCGTAATTCCCGCTTTCGCCCCGAGGCACTAGCCCTCACGGTTCGGTCCATCAATTATCAATTACCGCTCCTTATGACACGCCGCGAATGCACCTCGCGGAAAGCGCTACTGCTCACATAGAATCGGATCTATGCTTTCGCATTCCGAAGCCCTTCGGGCTATATCTTACTTCAGCGATGCCGCGATTGCCGATTGGCTGCATGATATGGCTCAAGTCAGTACCCCTGGCCTGACTGGCCCGATTCGTCTGGGATTCGCCATTGGCCCCGGAGGGCTGCACGAGGAACGGATCAGGGGACTCTTCGCCATCGAGGACTCCTGGGACCTCGAAGGCCGCACCTTCTCCTCCTACGACATTTTCTCTCACGCTATGGGTGTCAGCTCAGAGTCGATCGGGTCCGCCGAGCAAGAAGCGTGGATGGGAATTTTCTGTAGGTACTTCGCCGATACACCTACCCCGCAGGAGGAATTGCTCCTGATCACCCCGGCCGCGGCCTAATGTTCCCCCGATTCGTGCGCGCGCCTGGGACCAGCTGCCGCCGAGGAGGTTAGGTCCGCTTCGACTCCACCCAGTTCTCCAAAGAATCGTAAACGGGGAGGTCTGGATCCGTATCCGGGACAGGTAGCCCCAGGCGGGTTGCGACCTGTTCTGCTGCCACGATGATCCCGTCATTGGCTGCTGTCGCCCGGGCGCCTGCACACATTCTTGCTCGGTCCTGGTTTCCCCCGTCGTCGCCACTATAGTCCACGGTTTTGTGACAGAGAAATACATTCTTCTTCCGCAACTCATCGGCGATACTCGCGGCCCTCGTGAGCGGGAACTCAACATCCGTCCTGAACGGACAATTCCCGCAAGGCCTTCGGAGCGAAAAGAACTCGTCAGAAGGAAGTGCACTCATTACTCACCTTTCGAGCCATTCCGGCTGCAGATTCCTCGCCCACAGCACCGCCCAGTTCCGTTGCCACTCATTCAGCTATTCATCGCACCGGAGGTAGAGGGGGATCTCCGGATTGTCCAGATCGTTTCCGACACTGTACTTCTCCGCAGGGAATGCCCCTCGCCATCCGTTCGCCTTGTCTTCCACCGCCCACACGCCGGTCGGGTGCTTCGGCGGGTAGTAGTCGATACGACCACCCAGGATCCCCCGGACCGCGTGCGATTTCTGCGACGCCGGCCCGAAAGAGAACATCGCGCCTACCGGTAGCTCGTTGCCGTCGGCGTCAGTCATCGTCTCGGCACCGTCGTCGCGGGCCTTCAGAATCGCCTGAATCTCGCGCTCGGGGTACTCTTCGCTGCTGGTCGTATTCACCCGCAGGGACTCAGTTCGCGACGGCGAAGTGCGCAGGTTTGACTCGTAACCGTTGGATACCGACCACAGCACCAGCGGGTCCTCGCTCTTCTCGGCCCGACTCTCCCGGACTGCGTCTCCCAGCCACGACGTGATCGTTCCGATCCGGTCCCCGGGGACCAGGATGGCATCGTCAAGCGCGCCGCCGCACGGCTTGCTCATCAACGAGGCACACAGACCGTCACTGGACACCCCCAGAAGAATGGTTCCAACACCCGGAGTATCCCCGTACTCACCGGAGATCGTGTACACGAGGATGGAATCGAGCGCATTCTTCTCCGCTCCTTGCTTCCCCGAATACAGGTGCGTCTTGCAGACACGAAGGAACGTCGCCAACTGCGACGCCGGGATTTCGAATGATCCAATGGCCATGTCTCAATCCCCCCTTTACTGTTCCTGGCCATTTGCAGATGGTTCTGCAACGATCTCGTCGATCGGCCGGTAGTCAAGTTGCCGGCCCACGTTGGCCACTGCGCACATGAACTCGTGCACGTCCGGTTCTGTGCACACCAGCTTGAAATCACGTTCCACGGCCAAGACCAGTAGCGCACCTCCGCAAGAGGTCAGGCCCACGACCTTCGCCCCGTTCGGGACGTCGGCGAACAGCTCACGCAACCGCTCCATCGTGACGGTGCCCCCACCATCAACTGACCGCACATGCTTACGCGTTCGGGGCAGAGTGATCCTGGTCAAGGCGTTGGGATGCCCCTCGTCGGCAACGGTCTCCACGTAGGTACTCAACCCCCGTGTGCGGCTCGTCATCGCAATCAGCAGACCGCCGACTTTCACCGCTTCCCTGGCCGTGTCGAGGTCCCGACCCGGCTTCTTTGCCTGCTGCCCCGGAGCAACCAGAACGTCCGCGCCCCGCAGCGAGCACATGTCCAGCAGATCTTCCGCCGGAATGTTCATGATGGTTTTTTCGCCAATCGTGAACGGTTTCTCTGGCACTGCACGCCCCTTCTCGTTTGTCGCCGCGCGCCGAACACAGACTCGCCGCTCCCCACATCACTGGATCGCGTGCGAGGCCTGGCGCACCGCACATCATGGCCCATTCTTATGAAATAAACCCTAGCGGGAGCCCCGGACACCGGTCTCCTAAGACACGCTCTACGGGAGCGAACAGCCACCACCGTCGATTAATCTGGTACGCATTACTCCCCTGGAAGGAATCTCCCAGATGCAGCAACCCCACTCCCCGGTCCTCGTCCTCCGCGACGGTGGACAACACAAAATCGAGAACGCGGCAGGAATGACCATCATCGTGATGGGTGACACCCGGCTGGACGTCGGGGACGGCGCACTGGTGTACGCCTTCGCCCCGGAACCCAGCGACGGGAACGACCAGTCCCCGCAGGATGTCCACCGACCCCTGATCCGAGTCACCGGTAGCTCCACGGTCGTGTCATACGGCGCACTGGTGCAGCAGGAGAGCGGCACTGTGCACGGCAACGACGCCACCGAGATCTACTCGACCGCGGGAACTGCGACCGTGGCCGACGTGTCGACGATTCACTTGATCGAGGGCTCGACCACAGCCGTGACGGCCCGCAACAGCAGCCGGGTCCTTCTCCACCAGCCCCACCGCACCGGGCTGATTGCGCTCTACGACTTCTCGACCGCTGTCGGCAACCGCCGCGCAGTGCTGGCAGGAAGTGACCTGCAGATCTTCTCGGCCGCAGCGTCAGCATGGATTGGCAACCCCGAAGACGAGTCCTCCGAGCAGTACACCGAGGACGAGGAACCCGCGGCTGCACCGCCCACGGTTGCCGCACCGGCCGAGCCGCCGGCTCCCTCCTCGACCCTGGCCGCTCCGGCTTCGTCCCGCGGAACAGAAGTCACCGCCGCCGAGGCCACTGCGGCGCCCACGTCCACCCCCGTGCGGCCGACGCCGCCTAGCCCCCCGCCGGCGCCGCTGTACGTCCCGCCGCAGGATCCCAGCATGTTCAACGAGCAACAGTCCTCGGCGAATGCTCCCGGTTCCACGGCGTTACCGGAGGGGGCACCCAGCGGGCACGTCCTCTACGACGACTATCCGACCGAAGGACTTGTCCTGGCGGACTGGGAGCAGATGTGGCCGTGGGTGCGCGGGCCGTGGTGGGAGATCACCGAATCGGTGGGAACCCATCCCGACCTGCCCAGTGCTGCTCTGGCGTCGATCATCCCGGCCGCGTCAGCAGCCTCCGTTTCCTCTCCGGGGCAGCGACTGGGCACCGTGACCGTCCCGGACGCTGCCAGCCTGTCCACGCAGCGTTTCACCCCGCCGGGCATGTAAGACCCTCGATAGTCCTGCGCGCCGTCGTTCCTGCTCGCTACAGGAACGACGGCGCGGCCTCTATCGGCCCACGCTGGTAGTCGAGTTCGACTGCACCTCGAAGACGAAGTGTGGTGTCGCGGCGATTGCCTCAGCCGCCAAGGCCACGTTCCTCTTCTCGGCGCGCACCATCCGAAGCCACCACGCCCGGTCAAACCCCAACGCCGGGTAGATCACGATCATCCCCTGCTGGTACAGAAGTTCAATCGAGAACGCCGTCGGGGTGTCGCGCCCCATCGAGTCACGATGTTGCACCTGCATAGAAGCCGCGCACTGCCCGGTGTCTTCGAGTAGCCGCAATGCGCGGTCAACGTCACCGTCGGACATCCCCTGTTCCTGGTACGCCTTCCGTCGGCGAAGCCGCACCTTGGCGTCGAGACGCTCGTCCCCTGTCTGGCCCGTTCTGCCGTACTTGCGGGTCGCCTCGTGAGGGACAACCAGCTCAGCCCAGTCTGCGGCGGGCGCCCACTGCCGCTGAGGGTTGACGATCTCCATCAGCAGGTCGGCCACCTGGTCCCTCCGCGGCTGGTGTGCAGGAACAGTGGCAATGGACACGTTCATCCCGGAGCGGACCGCGATCGCGCAGGTCCCGCCGCTGTAGGCGATGGTGAAGTAGACCTTGGGAATCGTCATGATCGACTCGGCGAGCCCTTCGAACCGCTTCAGCTCTTCTGGCACCTCGATCGGCGCCGTATCCGCCATGCTGCGCAACAGGATCACTCCCCACCACGCCTCGTCTGGTGCCAGAATCGCGGCGAGTACCGACTTGGCGAACTCGGTGCGCTCCCCGGACTCTGTCAGCAACCCGTGCCCGATGAGGTCACGCTTGGCGTGTTCGGCGGGCAAGGTGATGCGGGTTGCAGGCATCGGCCCCAGGTGGTCGAGCGGGGAGGTCAGCACGCCGGTCTCCCACAGGTATCCCAGGTGCTCGATGGTCAGATTTCCCCGCGGCGCGGCGACGCCGTCAGGCCTGTTCAAACTGTCAGCCACAGGTTCTCCTTCGTGTCGAGCTGTACACCATGGGCTACGCTTCTATGCTAAATGCGAATGCAGGTTGGATCTATCTGCAGCGGGCATGTCGAAGGAGTTGCGATGAGTTCCCCCACCGGCCAGGCGGTGCCGCAGGATCGGCAGGCAGACGCGTTGGCATTCATGCGCGCGAACTGGAACCTTGCGGCCGGCTGCAAGGGCGTCGACACCGAGCTGTTCTTCGACCGACCTAGCTGGAACAAGGAAACCCTCGAACCTCTGTGCCAGTCCTGCCCCGTCATCGGGAACTGCTTCACCAGCATGATGCCTTTGAACACCGACAAGAACGTTCTCCTGCATGGGTTCTGGGGCGGGATCAACGCCGAGCCGATCACGGGGAAGGTCTTGAAGTACATTCAGGCGATCGCTCGCGGCGCCGCCTCCGGACCGGCCGGCGACGAGGTCGCCTACATCGCTACTCGCTTCCTGATGGAGCGGATCGGAACTGAGATTCGCGAAGAAGGCGAAGGCACAATCGATGACGAGCTGTTCGATGAACTGATCGGCTTGTTCGGTGCCGCCTCCCAGCGACGACTTGAAGATCTCGTCCGACTCGCCTTCACCGACTCTGCCCGCGCCGCTGACCTCTACGGCGCCGACCTGATTGATACGATTCTCCGGATCTCGGGCCGCCGCGCCAATCTTCCGACGGCACTCTGACCCCTCTTCCTTCGCAACGAATCTGGCCACCAGCAGACCCCTTCTGCGCCCGGCCGTGCGGCGGCGCAGCGATCGAGCCCGCACTCGCTCTCAGACGTCAGCCACTCCTGCTCGCTCCGTCCTCGAATCGGTCGCGCAGTATGCTGTAGCACCCATTTCAGTTGAGGAATCGGGCGATGAACTCGCCCACCGGGACCCCGTTTCGCTGGCTGTCGATGTACCCGATCGCGGCAGCGGTATTCGCCACTGGGTCGTAGATGTTTCTCGACGAGCCTTTCCGGTGGTGCTCCCCGAACACTTCTGGGGTCAACGCAGCCAGGCCCCGCGGGGCTTGGGTTGACCGTCCGTCTGCGGCCACCGGCCCCAGGTTGTTCTGAGCGACGGCATCGCTGTTGCGGCCAGATTCCCTGTCGATGAGAGAGCGCAGCCCGGTGACCCACTCCAGGCTCTGGTCGTAGTCGGAGATTCCGTTCAACGTGGCCGCTTCTCGGATGATCTCGTCGACCTCGGTCGGGGCAAGGACTCCCCGGTTGGTTGGTTGGTACTCGATCTGCTCCGAGCTCAAGCGATCGACGCTGGCTGCGTCCTTGCCCCCAAACAGTAAGTCTGGTGGGCCTACTACCAGCACCAACGTTCCCAGGATCGCGATGATTCCCACGAGAATCGCCAGTGGGGCGACCATCGATTCCTCATTCGAGCACTCTTCGCGTTCGTTCATCTTCGTTTCAACGTCCATTTCTGTTCGCCGCGCGCAGTTCGCACACGTCACCGCGGACTGGTCATGCAAGGGATGGCAATCGCGGTGCTCCCACGTCTGGTTTCAGTACCCCCATACGCCCCCGGCCGTTTCAGTGACCTATTCAGACAGGCTCGTGCTCACCACCCCATGCGAACCACCTGCTATTTCGTCCAGCAATTCAGGCGAACGGACCTCGCCGATTCCGACCCGCATGTGCAGGACTGCACCTGATCCGGTAGTACTTGAAGTGCAGCCCGCGCCTACGAGGCACAAGTTCAGCAGGCGCGGGCTGCAGTCCGCGGGGCGAAATTCGCGAGAGGAAGTTTCACTTCGCGCCTTCCGCCGCCCCCTTCCGGTTGGTCCGACTCGGCCTTCCATCGGCGAACTATCGTCAATGTGCAATGGACGCTATCAGCGGGGACGGACGCTTTCTATCGAAGATCACTCCCTTAGCGGATCGATATTCTCGATTGGCGCAACACTGCGCGTCCATTACCGCCCGCCGCGCCCCGCTGGTTCCGCGCACACAGTGCGGACATCACCGCCGAGTGCCTATTTGCCCCGCAAAATCGCATGACAGAGTAGTGCTCGCGCGAACGCTGGCGCTCATCCCCTACGAGCCGCCTGTCCGCCACTACCCCGCAGGCGGATCTCCGTGAACGTGACGCACCCTCGCACCATCCCGGCGGGGCTTGCGTCCGACTCCGCCGAGCCCCGCCCCAATTTCAGCGGGTCCTTCCACGAGGAGCCAACCTTCCGCCCCCGAACGCTGGGCCACCCCACACGCAGCCGTTCCCGGCAACACAGTGGACGACGCGGCTACCCATATCCCCACCGTATGACCCATCTGGGTTATCGGCCTGCCTAGAACGAGCCCTCTCAGCTGTCACCCCCGACAACCCCGCCGCAGCTATATTGCACCTACCAGCAGTGTTTGGGCTCTGCCATCATTCTTTCCGACATAGCCAGAAGTCAGCGTCCGCTTAGATTGATCGCCTCTATTGCCCGCTGCATACCCACTACATACCCGTGTCGTGTCCGTTGCCCGCCCGCCCGGCTGGCCCTGCGAGCGCCTCGGCGAACCAGCCCGCCGGAGCTCCGCCGGGTGCCCATCGTGGGCCCGTGGTCGTCCCGCCAGCATGTCCTTGTCGGCCCCTCTTGGTCTCCGCTGTAGCCTCGCTACCTATCCCCCTATCGCCCGCCGGCTACCCATTCCGCTGCCCGCCGGCTGCCCGTCGACCGCCCGTTCACTGACTCAGTAGCAAGCAGAGACGCTATCGCCATCCAAACTCCCCGCTCCGTAGCCGGCGCCCCTCCGAGTACTGCGCCCATGGCTATGCGTCGAATGGGTATTCCGCCCCTGGCCCATCTCCTCGCGGCGCGCATACTGGCGCTGGCGCTCGTGCCGGACCGGAAAATCGCCGCTGCAGAAGCTCGCTGTTGTCTGCTCACTCCGGCAGGATCGACTTAGACTCTGAGAAGGAGCCATGGCATTGCACGCATACGTTCTTCCGCGCCGCCACGCCGGCGTCCTCGCGGCGCACTGGCGGCGGTCCCGAGCATGCTTCTGATTTCTGCGGTACTTCTGCTGAGCGCTGGATCGGCCGCCGGCGCTCACCAACTTCTGGTCCGCAGCGGCGCGCCGCGGACGGACGTCCTTCTCGGTAGCTACCGTGCCGGGGCTCTCGTGTTCGTCACCTTGGCTCCCGCCGCCGCCGTACTGTCGAGCTACCAAGCCGCAGTGTGGACGCTTCTGCCGGCCTACGTGCTGTGGACTGCCGGAGTTGGTTCCGCAGCCTGGTACGCGATTCGGGCCCGCCGTTCACGTCAGAATCGCTCCCGCTAACTGCCCCGAGCGCGCCCCCGTCACAGCCCCATCGACCCCGCCCACCGGGTGGGCCCGATACCGGACGGCCGGTTGTCGAGGGTTGGCGGACTTCGCGGCCCATCTCGACCAGCATGCCGGCCTCTGCGTCTTCCCCCAGCACCCCCGCCAGTCATTCCCTTGCAGGAAGATCTGCCCCGAAAATGCGAGTGGACCAGCCCATTGAGCCTGGGCTGGTCCACTCGTTGTCAAGCCGGTCGCGTAAAAACCCGGCTATCTCACCACCCGCGGATCGGCACCACCCAACCCGGGGAAATTGCTCGCGCTAGGCGAGGCACCACTGAGCATACATCACGATTACGGGCGGAGAGGAACCCGATTTCGACTACTCGACGGTACCGAATTTTGACTACCGATCGCCTAGTCGCGTATAGCCGCTTCGCGCAGTTGTTCCGCGATTTTCGGGTTTGCCGAGGCTCCCTCAGCAACGGCCGTCTTGAAGGGCGCCGAGGGGAAAAACTTCGGCACCACGGTCTCTTTTGCGATGAAGTACTCGCCCGTTTCCGGGTTCCGGGAGCGCCGAGCGCGTCGCACGATCGGCCGGAAGCTCCCGAAGGTCCGGAGCGTGACGGGCTCGCCTTGCCCTAGCTCTTCGATGACACACACAGCAAATTCGTCGACCACTGCTGCCACTACCTCGGAGGGAAGGTCGCAGCGCTCAGCGATCTTCGCGACGATCGTGCTCTTGGTTGCCATTGGCTCTCATCTCTCCTGATCAATCCCGACTGTTTCGTTTGTGAGCCCCGAGACGCTCTCCCTCATCGGCCGCTACTCGCGCTTCACAACAGCCCGGGAAAGGCCTGCTCCTTCGTGGGAACGTACGTCAGCGTCTCACCGGCGGGAAGCGGCGGGTACCAGTACCGACGGATCTCGTGTTCGGGAAGCCACCGGCGCACGGCAGCGAGGGGCCCCTCGTAGACCAGGAACGCGAAGGAGCCTTTGGTCGTGGTGCTCGTGACTGTCAATCCGTAGCCAGTGAGCTTCCCCTCTGTCGCGGCACAGTCAGCGGCGGAGACCATGGTTCGGCCACACACGTTGCCAGACTCGCCAGCGATCGCGGTGATGAATTCGTAGGGGATCGGCTGCACCGACTCCACCTGCGACTCCTGCGAGTAGGCGTGCGCCCCATGCTGACTTCCGGGCAAACTATCGGCCATAACCGCCTCCTGACTTCTCTGACGTGCCTGAGCTAGTGAGTCCATACAAGTAGTGGCGCCAACTCTATCGGCGACGCATCATCGTTGTCGCCGACGACATGGCCTAGTGCCGCCAATTCCGTGGGCCGGCGCGGAATTCGGCTCGACTCCCGAACCTCTACGGCGCCGGAGGCGCGGGAGCCGCGAGCGCACGCAGCTCCCACTGACCGCGCTCTCCCCGGACGATCTCGTCGCGCACCTCACCCGGCGCGGTTCCTTCCGCAGGCACCGGTTCGTTCAGCACCACCCTCGCCGACAGCCCCCCGACTACGACTTTGGTGAACCTGCTGTCTTTGCCGATCGATGCCGTGCCGTCAGCAGTCCGGTAGTCCCACTCCGCGGAGTCGACCACCCCAGACTCTTTGAGTGCCAGCGCGTCAGCAAGTCGCTGGTTCGACGGCGCGATGTTCTGGCCGGAGAGCTCGTCTGGAACCCTCACCCAGCCTGGCGCTTGGGCGGCGTCGACTCCCATTGCCCGCCACAGCGAGGCGGGCCCCTCGACAAAGACCTGGCCGGAACGGACAAGAACCTTGCCGTCAGCGCCGGCGGCAGAGATCGTCCCCGCTCCCCATCGACCATCGGTGTAGTAGGTCACGTCGATAGTCGCTGCCAGTTGTTGCACCTCGCCGCGGACGGTCATCGACGACGCCGTCCGCAGTGCTTCCACCGCGGCGGAAACCGCACCCAAGGTCATCTGTTCGCCCTTCGGCGCACCGGCGGTCGCTGGCGGAGCGGGATCAGCGACGCGCACTGAGTCGTTCTGTCTAGTGGCCACAATCACCAGCGCCACCGCGAGTCCTGCGATCACCACCCATGAGACGGCCAGGAAGATCCGCGTCTTCACAGTGCCGAACACGCTACTTCGCGCTCGGATCTGGTCCGGCCCTCGACCCCTCGCGCTGTCTTTCTGCGGCGATTTCGCGGGCTCCGGTCTGCTGCCTCGCTCCGCGGGCACCCCGCTACCCCGCCGTGCCGACCGCGTGGTTCGTCGCCGCGCGGAACCGGTCCCTCCGGTCCACTCGTCATCGGTCAAAAGCCCCATGTCCGTAGCCCCACCCTTCCTCCTGTCGGCCAGGAATTCTTTGTCGGCCAAGCCCCGAGGGGCCCTGCTAATGCACGTTGCATCCTGCGCGCGAGAGTAGTCGTGACACCGCGGGAAGTCGTGCCCGAAACCCGCACTGTTCCAGGGGCGCCAGCCTCGGCTTTTTGCTGCAGGGGCCGTCCGGGCCGACTGTTACTGTCGCGCCATGACCGACACCCACGACCACCTGAATCGGCAGCTCGACGATGCCGATGAGGCGTTGCGTCGCTTTGCTCAGCTCATCAACAGCGGCGATCCGCATCCCTATTTGGACGACTGGGGCGCCTTGGAAGATTGGGCCCACGACATCATCTCTGAGACTGGGCGCCCCTACACCGTAGAGCTTGGCGAGTCCGGCGGTGCACGTATCGAGCTGGTGGCCGACGGCCGATGGCCAGCCCGCTTGGTTGGCCACTGGATGGCAGCTACTGCGGAGCGGTCCGGCGCCCACCTCGACGTCGTCATGGACCACTTCGTCGACCGCAGAAGCGACTAGCCCCGCCCCTGCAACGCACTCGTGCGCCCCACTCCTTTCAGCGGAGTTGGGGCGCACTGTTTTCCTCGCATGGTTCACTCCCCAATCTCCGCGGTCGGGCACCCGATTCTCCCGGAGAGAATGCGACTACGCCGCCCCTGTGGTTGGGCACATAGTTCAGTCCAAGTCTCCCCGCCGTGGCTTCAGGGTTCCATCTGCAGTGCGACATTCCTGACCGGGGTCGTTAACATCTCGCGGCTTCGAGGTGCCCCCCAACTCTCGTGCCCCAGTGAACTCCGAAATGGGCGCGCGCCCGGGGTAGTGGATCCGCCCGGGGTTCAACCGGGGATCCCGAGCGTGCACTGATCGTTCCGGGAGACCCCTTCACTGACTCCATACCTGGACTGTTCAGTCCTCGGCCGAGGACAGCCGCGGCCGCGCCCCGCAGGGCATCGGTGCGCTGTCCGGGGGGCTCGCTTTCCGGCGTTCGGCGCCACCTGGCTCACTCCTCTCGCCGTTCGCGGTGGAGGCATCCGGGATTCCGCCGTTGAGGGGCGCTGCACCATCTTCACACCGAAGTTCGCCCCCGCGGCTTCGGGCCGCCTGGCGCCCTTGGTGCTAGCGGCAGCGCCCGTAGTTCGCACGTTCGGCACTCGCCAAGCCTTCGGCCCGCGCTCCCAAGATCAACGCCCGCTGCCCCACCGCCCCGGGCCCGGTGGCGTGGTTTGGCACCCCGCCATCGGCGGTGCATCGAGTCGAGGCATCCCCGAGGCTTCGAGCGCGTGCGGGGCGGCGCTGATCGGCGGCTGCTCCACCGAGCAGGCGCCTCGACGGCGCGGCGGAGGAAGAAGGCCCCCAATGCCAATCCTCTGGGCCAAGTCCAGGCTTTTGCTCCTCCCCTTTTCCTGGTTCACCAGCGCCGCGGCAAGGAACGTCGGGTAAGGCCCCCGTCCGCCCCATTCCGGCTACAGCGATCGCGACAATCGCCACCACATCCGGCCCCCAGTCGGCGACAGGTTACTGCCCCTCACCGAAATCTGCCTAAGCCAGAAACCGCTTCCGCCTAAACAGAGTCCTGACCTGGTTGTTTCTGCTCTTTCTGGACCGCGATTCTGGCTAAACCACTACCTGGACGTCGATCCGGAAATCCCGGCGTATATCCGTTTGGCGCCCTACACATATCCCCTCGATACCCATTTCCCTAGACGCGGCATCGCCCCTAACCCCGGCCCGGCGCTGGCGCCATCCGGTGTCCGCCGATCCCACAACCACCATCCATCTGCACCCCACTTCACCTCCCCGCCTAGACCCCACACCGTGCCGCTGCGACCCCTCTTCCAGTCCCATTGGTTGCCCACTGCCCGCCCACTGCGCGCCCATTTGGCGTCCACTGCCGCACGCCTCCCTCCGGTTAGGAACATTTTGCGCCAAGGTCCGTCATTCCGATTGGCGGCCGATCCGCTGCTATGCCGCGCAGCGCAGTCACGGGTGCCAGAGCCCCCATCTGCGGGCCAGCGCTACCACCGAGTTACTCGCTCCCCCTCAGCGGTTGACCATTTCCGCCGGATAGACCCAGTTCGCCCGCCCCGGCAGCCTCCCCGGCTCTCTGCTACTTCCTCCTGTCGAGCTGACGACGCTCTGCTCCATACCGCTGCCGCTGCCGTTGTGGAGTATCCGGACTGATTGCTCGCCGGCACTCTCTCGCGCCATTGCGAGAGTTGCCCTTCATGTTGACAAAAGCACGGGGCCCCTCACTCAACTACGGCTGGGCAGCCCTCCCCCCGAGGCCCCTCGGGCCACAGCCAGGGCACAAAAAGGGGCGCTTCCCGAATAGGTTCGGGAAGCGCCCCTTGATCGGAGATTCCTCTGCTACATGCTGTCGCTGCCCCTCGGCGCTGGCGACAACCCAATCACGCACGGTGGATCTGCGGCCCCGAGCGCACTCACTGTAGGTACCGCTGGTAGTCCTCAGCGCTATCCAGCCCGTTACCCACCACGTAGCGGCGCGCAGTGTCCGCTGAAGCCTCCGCGACGAGCTCGTCCGCAGTGAGAGTCTCGCAGCATTTACGACAGACCAGGAACCCGCCGCCGGCGGGGTGCGGATCGGACCCGCCACCATCAAGCGGGCACACTCCAACAGCTTTCATGATCGTTTCTCCTGCTCCCGCGTCGACACTCACTCGGGCTTCCATGCCAGTTCCATCGCTGTGATCGTGCCGGCGTCATCGGTCTGAGCCTTCAGAACCACCGTGCCATCGGCGAGGGACCGCGCGGCTTCGACTGCGCAATCCAAACTGGGGAAGTCCTCAGACAGTGCCCCGTCCCGGGATTCGGTGATGTAAACGGTTCGATTCAAAATCAGTTCCTTCTCGGTTGCCCCAGGGGCCGGATCGGCGTTTTACCCTGCGTATGTTGCGGCGGCTTCCAGCGCCCCTTTCACGAGGGAACGGAGCGCAGGCACATCGATGTCCTGCAGAGAAAGGAGCTCGCAATCGAGCGACCAGACCTCCGCGCCGTCCTCTCCGTCATCCCACACCCTTCTCGTCCAAACGGATGCGCAGACCACCTGGCCATCGCGACTCCGTGTCCAGCGAACATTTCCGTCGCCGTTGCCCAGCACCAGCACCATGTCGCGTCCGATGGGAGCTACCAGAGCCCGGTCACCTCCGCTCGCTGTCTCGATGACCATTTGGACCTCAGCGAGGTCCTCCGACGCAGCAGCTAACACCGCGATCACCTCGTTGCTGATTTCGGCAGTGTCTCGATGTTCGATCACGGGGATTTCGAATTGGCTCATGGCGAGGCAGTGTAAGTGGCTGTCCCGACAGTGCCGCCACTCGATTTCCCGGCGGCCCATGACAGCGAGTGACAAGTGCGATAGAGCGCGTTTCAGGCTCGATACTCCACGCCCCGACCTCTATTCTTGATCCGGAGCTGCACACCTACTGGGGGTCGATACAGCAGACGCCACTCGCCTCCACCCCCCTGGCCGGTCAACGCAACGGACGGTCCAGGAGTCGGCACCACTTGTGAACACACGCAGCCCGAAAGGATCCACACCATGCCTCGCCATCGCCGTAAGTCCACTCGCGCCAAGCGCAGCAGCGTCGTCGCTGTCAGCGCCGTCCTTGGCCTCACCTCCGCCGCAGGATCCGCTTTCGCGGCCCCGGCGGCCCAGCCCCCGAACACCGGGCAGCCCGCCGGAACGGTCGCGGTCACCGCAGGCGCCACTGAGCTCGCCGAGTCCGTTCCCGGCCGCCAGGTCGACGTCGTTGCCGCCGAAGTCGGCGTCACCCAGGAGCAGTTGACCGACTGGCTCGCTGGACTCGCCCAGCGCCGACTCGACGGCACTGCCCCGACCTACGGGACCGCGGCGGTTGTTTCCGACGGCACCCGCTCGGAGGTCGTTGTCGTCAAGCCGCTGATCGCCGACGCCCGCTCGGGTGGGCTGGCTGTGCGCGATCCGTTCTCGGTCGGCCACGCGCAGTCCACCGCACTCCTTCCCGGTAGCTACGCCGGCGCCTCTGCCGCCGAGTCCGGCAGCACCGCCACCGCCTTCTCCATCCTGGGGATCGCCACGGCCACCACTGCTTCCGGTAGCGGCCGCGGTGCCGTGAATTGTGCGGGCGTGCTGTCGGTCGCCAATTCGTCCGACGCCGGCCAGTGCGTCAATGTCCTCGGAACCTTCGACTACCGCTTCGACGCGAAGACCGGCCAGACCTCGCTCGCTCTGACCGACGTCACGCGCGGCATGTTCATGCCCGCTGGTACCGCCGGCCGCGCCATGCTGCAGGCCATCGGCGCGTCCGGCACTGCTCTGCCCGAGGGTGCTCTCGTCGACAATCTGCGCGTCACCTTCGGCGCTGGCGGCCCGAAGTGGACCTCCGACACCGGCGTGTTCGGACTCCAGCCCGCCCCCGAGCCCAAGCCCGGACCCACTGCCGAACTCGTGCAGACTCCGGCCGAGGTCGAGCCTGTCATCGTGCAGCAGCCGGCCGCGCCGAATCCCGTGACTCAGGCGTGGGAGAACGCCGACAAGCAGTTCTGGGACGCCGTCGACAATCCGCAGTTGCATGAGCAGGTCACGAAGGTGACCGGCGACTGGGCGGCCGGAGCCCGCCAGGCGCAGAAGGACGTGCACAACGCGATCGAAGGAGCTCTGCCTCCCGCGCTGCGGTCGGGCAACCCCAAGTCTTCGCAGCCGTTGGAGGGCCGCGGCGCCGAGCCGGCGCCGAAGCAGGCTCCGGACCGCGCCCCGTCTGATACGGACGACAAGGAGAACAAGGATCCGGCTGCGCCGAAGTCGCCGCAGGATCAGGATCAGGCGAAGAAGCAGCAGTGGATCCAGCAGCAGGACTCCAAGTGCAAGTCCACGTTCGGTCCCAACTCGTCGTTCGACCCGGCCGTCCCCAATCCTGAGATGCCCGAGGGCATGGGCGCCTGCACTCAGCCCGACGAGCCCGGTACCGCTCCCAGCGGCAACTCCGGCGACCAGCCCGGCAAGCCGGCCCAGCCGCAGGGCCCCAAGGACGATCAGGGCGTGACACAAGAGCCGGGTGCGGAAGGCCCGAACCAGCAGGCCCCGCAGAAGCCGAAGAAGGACAAGGACGACCCGATCACGCTGGCTCCGCTGTGATCTGACCCCGTCTCGACTTCCCAGAGGATGCTCGATTGTGGCCCGACCCGTTTCGCGCGGGGCGGGCCACATCCTTTGGGCCACATTCCTTGGGCGTTCACGCACTCCCACGTGTCGGGACCGGGTGTTACGTTCGGCGCCATGAGCACCCCCACCACCATCGACCAGGACGACTTCTGGAACAAGTCGCAGGTACTGTCCCGTGGATGGACTGAATCGGGGATCACCCGATTCCTTGGCGCCCCCGACGCTGTCCGGCGCAATCCGCGCCGACGCAAGGGCCCCAAGATCCAGCTGTTCTGCAAGGACAGAGTCGCACTAGCTGAGGGCTCAGCCCAATGGCAGGAGTGGAAGGCCAAAAGCCAGGAGCGCAGCGACCGAGCGGTCGCCCGGGCAGCCAAGGCTCGGGAGGAAACGTTGACAGCTGCCCAAGAGGCTCTGTCCACTCTGGAGCTCACCGATGACTATCGGGGCCTGACTTCCACGCAGATCAAGGCCCGCGCGAGTGCGAGCTTCTTGGCGATCGAACAGCGCCGGCAGGAACGCTCACGGGGCCGCTACGTCGCCGAGCAGATCACCAGTCGCCGCACGGACGCCTTCTTCGACCGCATCATGGTGAACTGGCTGCGCCACGAAGGCACCCGCTACGACAACAGCCTCGACGACTATTTCAATCTCGTGGGCGTCGACGTCGCCAAGGACATGATCCGTGAGCGCGCGTACATCCTCATCGCCGAGGAGTACCCCTTCCTGGCCACGGAATGTCACCGGCAGCTAGAGCATCGCCGGCGCGGCACGCTGCGCCGGACCGGCAAAGACGTCACTAACAGATCCCCGCAATCCCGCTGACTACCGGACAGGACAATCCATGTCGCCGAACACCAACGACAGCCAACTCGACGTGTACCGCGTTCACCACGAGAGTCGCACAACGTTCGATTCGATCATCGCGGTCCCGGCCGGAACCCCACTGGAGCGCGTTGAGCAGGCTCTGGGAGAACGGATCCGCGATGAGTCCGTCGATGGCCGCTTCCGCCTCTACGATGACGGTCTCGCCGTCACCATCATCGACTCCCCCGGCGACCTCGCCCAGGTCTACGTCAATCAGGAGTTCTCGCGTGAGGAGCTCGACGCCTGACTGCTCTGGGACTTACCCGAACGGGGTGCGCCCGGCGTAATCGAGCAGGGCCCCCGGACCGGTCAATGTTCCAGAAGTACTAAATAAGGCCAGTTAGAACGCATTCTGCCATCGCGCTGCAGCTCCGCGGTGCGCTAGAATTTCCCTCCATAGCCCTTGGTGGTGGACTCGCACCGAGCCCACCACGAGGGGGGCGACCGCGCGATATTGCGCGGTATTCTTGCACAGGGGATTGGGGCCCGAATCGGAAGGGAAGGTGTCACCGTGCCTACCGGATTGATGGTCCCGGTTCAGATTGAGGCCTCTACCTCGCCGGTCGTCGCTGACGTGGCCGACCCTGATTTCTTCCTGGACGCGCTGTCGGCGGAGGCGCTAACCAAGCACCTGTTTCCCTCTCATCGGTTTGCGATCTTGGCCGACCGCGGCGCCGAAGACGCTGGCATGGCCGTCAACAGCTTGGCCACTGATCTGCTCTGGCAGAGCAGCCCCTCGGCATTCGCTGCCCGGATGGTGCACGGTAACGCGCTCATTTTCGGCTACGTCAACGCCACCTATGTCGACCTGCCCGAGTCGATCGCCGCGTTCATCGCCAAACGCGCTCAGGCGCGAGCAGATCGGGTGCCCCCGCCCCCACGCCTACGCGTG
Organism: Gordonia alkaliphila; assembly: GCF_023017165.1. Taxonomy (GTDB): domain Bacteria; phylum Actinomycetota; class Actinomycetes; order Mycobacteriales; family Mycobacteriaceae; genus Gordonia; species Gordonia alkaliphila. Next base: position 102,843 of record NZ_JALKBW010000002.1, on the reverse strand, counting down.
GTCTAGCTGCTACACCCCTCTGGACCTAGCGCGCCTGGGGGGCGGGCCATCCGCCGCGCTCCCTGCTCTCTGGTTCAGGAGTCAGCCCGGGATTGGTACGCCTCGATGATCTCCGCCGAGATCCGGCCTCGAACCCCGACGTCCCATCCGTTTTCTCGAGCCCATTCGCGCACGGCCCTGTTGGACTTGCGGATCTGTTGGCGTGAGGCTCGTTCGCCATCGTCGCCGTCGTCGCGGCTGGCCTTCAAGAGTGCGGACAGGGTGATGGTGCCCGATTCCAAGGCCTTCATCCCCTCGGGGCCGACGTCGAATTTCAGCGGGCGGCCGTCCCATACCCAGTGGACCGTGCGGACGCCACTACCGATGATCTCGCCGGTGAGGTCATCGATGTGTTCTGTCACGGTGACCGAACGCGTGGTCATGCCGAGCCTCCTTCGTTGCCGCTAATCACACCATTAGCCCATAATCGCCAATGAATGGCCAGGTTGTCGTTTTCAGGGCGTTGCCGCGCGTCGTGGGTCTCAGTGTGGCGGCAGCGGGTACGCCGGGCCTGCCGGCGGCGGCATGGGGCGGGCGGCGGGGACCTCTGGTGCGGGTATAGGCAACGCATAGCTGTCAGGCGGTGCCGATGACTTCCTGTCTCGGGACTTGCGGCAGGGAGCACTCCGGCGACACTCGGCCGGTCGTGTGGCGGCGCAGGCGCTGCGGGGTTTGCTCCCTTGGCTCGACGGCGGGCGCACTGATTCCGCGGGAACCGGGCCGTAGGGGCGCCGCGGGGGGCCTTCTGGGAGCGGTGCGGCGTCGGACTCTTCCCGTTCGGCGTCTGGCTCGGGGGGCTGCGAGACCGGCAGCATGGCTTGTCCCTCCGAGGTGCATTCGGGCGCATCGAGCATGGCGTCGTAACTGCTCATCGTGGCCATCATGTCGTCGTCCACGATCGCCATGCGTCCGGCTTCCGGAGTCAGTCCAGCTACCATCGGCGGCGGCGGATCGACACCGTCATGGAAGGCCTGCATTGCGACGGCCAGCGGGTAGCCCACAGCGCGTGCGAACTGGTCCGGGACGGGCGCAAAGTTGTTCGACAGCCAGCTTTCGATCTCGTCGGGATCGATGTAGTTGGTCTGGACCAGGCTTGACCCCACGCCTTCGACGTCCATGACGCAGCGGCCCTTGATCTCCTTGGGGATCGCGATCGGCGAGGCTTGATCGGAACTCAGGGTTCCGAGGATCGCTTTGCCCTGGTCCCGGGTGGTGACGCGGAACGCGATCTTCAGCCCGGCGATGTCGCGAATGCTGGTGGGGATGGTGTCGGCGGTTGGCTTCTGTGTCGTCAGGACCACCATGATGCCCAACGACCGGCCACGCTGGATCATGTTCTTCACGTCGTTGATGATGGAATCCGTGGCGGCTTTGTCTTCTTTCGACAGTGTCTTCCCCGGATCGAACCAGAACTGACACTCGTCGATGTTGACGAAGATCGGGTAGAGTCCCGCTGCTTCTCGCGCTGCGGGGTCTGCATTCCAGAAGTTCGCGATGCCCAACGAATCGTAGATCGCTTTCGCTCGTGCCCGGCTGTTAATCATGAACATGATCGATCGGCACAGCGCGTACAGTCTCCCCAGTTCGTAGCCGCCTTCATTGTCGAAGGTTCGGCAAATGGGAATCATGGAGCGTAGGTCTTCGGAGAGCTTGCCGTCGGCAATGTGCATTTCCACGCGTCCGGCCAGACCGGCAAAGACCGGCAGCATGGAGGCGGTCTTTCCTGATCCCGGAACGCCGCCGGCGACCATTCCGGAGTTGTTGGCCCAGTCGATAGCGACATCGCCGAACGCCGATACCCCCAGGGGAGATCGGAAGTGCCCCTGAGAGACCTGCACACGCAGCGGCTCGTCGAGCTTCATCAGCGGTTTCAGGTCGGTGATCTTGTCGTTGAACGCCAGCACCATCCGGCCACCGTCCTGTCTCACCTCCAGTGTGGTGATGCCCAGCTGTGTGGACATTTTTCCCAGGCTCCGCTTCCAAAGTCCCTCGTCCTGGCCTTTGAGTGGCGCGAAACTCATCACCAGGCCCCGGGCGTGACTGACCATACCCACCAACGCGGGTGCGTGCCGGACATGCAGTTTCGTCACGGTGCCGTCAGGGTTGCGGTGAGACGTCGCTTCGGTGCGCATCAGGTCCGCGGTATCCATCAGTTCGACGGCCGCACGATGGCCGCGGCTGAGGAGCTGGCTGACTACCGGATAGCGACGAGCAAGTGCGTCGAGCTCCTCGGCCACCTCGGCATCTTCACCGAGCAGCGCCGGCGGATTGGCCGCCATGTTGATCTGCCCCGCCAGCCCCTTGCCATGGACTTCCAGTTTCACTGGATTGGAGTGATTAACTGGCACGGTCTGTTCCCGCGGGTACCTGCCGTCCGGCAGCCGCTCCACCAGCTCCGAGTAGTCTTCTTGGCCATCAAATCCCGGCTCTCCCTTGGAGCGGAAGAGCCGCGGGGTGTCGGCAAACGAGTAACCAGTATTGGTCTCCAGCCGGAACATGTAGCCGAGATAGCCGCAGATCGCCGCTACGGCCGCCATCAGGACCAGAGCCATTTTGCCGGCCCCCACTTCGGTCCCGGGCACGCTTGTGCCGGTGCGATAGGCAAGGAATCCCACGCCGAAGACGATCGATGAGACTACCCCGACGAGGATTGCCCGCCGAAGTAGGAGGTAGGAGCGTCTAGTCACATGTCAGCTTTCGCGGAATGCTGCCAGGTCAAAGAACGCCCATTTCACTCCGGCATAGGGAGTGCCGTCCGGCTTGCGCGGGTCCAGGGTCTTCATGTGTTCGACGACATCGGCGCGAGTGGCGTTGCGGAAGACTACGCCGTATAGCGTCTCCATCCACCGCTGGACCTGGGCTGTCGGCGAGTCCTTCAGTGCCAGGTCCACGACCTCCTGGCGGAACTCGCAGACGATTTGCCCGGCCGGATTAGGCAGAGCGTCCAACCCGAACTCAGTCACCTGCTTCTCCAGGGCCACCCGGATCTCTTCGACCTTGTCGACATACACCTCGCCGGTGTTCTCCGATTCCGGCATCACTTCCACGCGGATCGCGACTGACGTAACTTCTGTGCTCATGGGACGGCTCCTCTAGCCCTGCAGGGGCAGGTCGGTGGGCGGCCCTGAACGTTCAGCCTGCGACAGCCGAACGACGCGCTCGCTCACGGGCAGGTAGGGCGTGATCTGGTCGGTGACCACGATGACCTTGTCGTGTCCCAGGTGCAGGAACGCTGCTTGCACCTGGGCTCGGGTGTAGTCCCCGATCTGTGTCTCTCGCCCGTTGATCTCCACGGGGTCGGCCAGGTCTTGATAGCGATTGACCTGGTCAGTGAAGTCGACCACGTCCCCCTCTCGTAGGTCCGTAATCGGCACGGTCTGGCCGGCGGCGTCGTTCACTGGGTAGCGCTCCTCGGGTGTCCTTGTGTCACTGTGCGGTGTTCAGTGTGAAGGCTACTGCTCTCGCTGGCCGATATCGACGGCAAATCGCGCCGCTACGAGGCCTGTTAGTGTGCCCCCTGCCATGACACCTGGGAGGCGATCGCGCCTTCTGCATGTTGATCCTCGGGGTCTATCCGGAACCCCTGGTCCCAGAACTGGGGGACTTATCACGAACCACCTTTCACACAATTCTTGGGGTCATACGCGTGCCGCACTGATCCCCTTTTGTGCGCACTCCTCGAATCCGCACTGGAAATACTCGACACTGCCGATTGTTTATGGCACCATTCACTACGCATAGCCATCCCGACAACCGGAAAGCGTTTCCCTTCATGCAGAAGAACATCGTTCAGTTCTACGACGACGTGACCGGCGAGCCGATCAATGCCGACGACCTCGAAGTCATCGAGTTCTCCGTCGGCAACATGCTCTATCGACTGGACCTCAGCGAAGAGAGCGCTCGCGACTTCCATGCCCACATGGATGAGTACATCTCCAAGGCACAGCGCGTGGGCCGAGGCCGTGGCCGCAAGCCGGCGGCACGCACCCCGGGCGGCGCCGGCGAGACCCGCAAGATTCGGCAGTGGGCTGCCAATAACGGCTACACCGTGAGTGACCGCGGGCGCATTCCGGCGGAGATCGTCGCCGCATACGAGGCCGCCAACTAGGAGCCGCTCTCCTGCCGCGGTGGCCCTGCTTCTCCCGAGTCCCCATTTTCTGGGACTTCCCTCGGACTGGAAGCAGGGCCCCTCTCGTTCTCGCTCACACTCTCCCGAGTTCCGCATGGCACGTCTGCTGCGACGCCACCACGCAGTCGGCACGTAGGGCCACAACACCCCGGGGAAAGGACCTCCCTCATGTTCTACGCCGAAAACGGCAAGCGCCTGGCCTTCTACCCAGATCAGGAGCGCAGTGAAGCCCTGACGAAAGCCGCCCGGGACTTTGGGAGCGACCACGAGATCCGAATGTATCGCGCGAAGGATCTGATCCCGTTCATCTATCACACCACCGGCGACTACATCCTGGCGATGACGCCCATCGAGCATGGCTACCTACTGCTCCACAACGCTCTCGATGTTCAGTGGTGGGGGCCCGATGATCCCGGGCTGACGTTGTTCACTCCGGAGATGGAGATGGTCTCCATCGTTTTCGGAGACGAGGCGCGGGGCGGGGCTGTCCTCGACGATTTCCAACTGAACATGTCGCAGACGAACTACTTCTCTTGATCTCTCCCCCGGAGAGCCCCCGGCGCCGGCGCGATCAGCCGCGCGGAGCCAGCGCGGGCCCCGGACACTTGGTGGCCGCGCGGACTGCCATCCAGCGCGTTCTTCCACAGCCAGATCACATTCTGGTGGTATCGTCTATAGATTATGCCTAAGACAGAACCTCCTGGTAGGACGAATGTGATCGTCTCCGGAGAGCTCCTGCGCAGGCGCAAGATGTCCGGACTGACCCAGGGCCAGGTTGCCGACCGCTTCACCGAAGCGGGGTATCCCATCAAGCTGGCCGCTTACGCCTCGATCGAATCAGGAAAGACGCGGATCACCGTCGACATGCTCACCGTGGCAGCCGCAGTCTTTGACTGCTCCCCCACCGCGCTGCTACTCGGCGATCATGAAGACCCGGAAGCGACGCTGGAGTTTCAGGGGCCGGGGACCACCACAGTCGAGTCCGCTGCGGACTGGCTCCGGATGGAACAGCCATTCCGGGCTCCTGGCCACGACCGACCAGGTGTCGCCGCGGTGGTCCGCTTTCAGAGTTCGAACTTCCCCGCATGCCTGGTCACTCCGATCGAACGAGCCCTCGACAACCAGGCCTAGCCGGCACGGCCGAGGAAACACTCCCCTGCCCCAACGCCCCTGCTGTCCCTTACGCCCCAGTGCACGAGCACGCTCCGTTGCCCGGCAGGACTCGCCCGGGCGGCGTTACCTACCCCTGTCCGGGGACAGTCCTACACTCAGCTCTAACCACACGGAAAGAGCTCGCCCATGGACGCACAGCAAGCACAGGATGCGGCGTTGGACATTTTTCGTACCAGCACCGGCCAGCCGATCCCTGGCACGGTCGCGGTCACGCTGGACGATGCCGCCGACATCGGCGCCGTCGACCCTGCCACTGCAACCCTTGTCCTGAGCCCCGCCCATCTGGAACACCACTACGACCAGTACCGGCAGATCACTGGCGACAGCTACGACGTCGAGGACATCCTCAACCAGCTCCCATGGAGCTAGCCCTGAGTTTCGCTTCAGCTATCGCCGCGCACTGAGCCCGCACGGCGACACAACACCACCACCCAAACGGCACCACACAACTACGGGAAGGGATCCGTCTCCACTGATATCCACGACGCAGCGCCTACCCTCTGCGCCAGCTGAGGGCCGCACTCCGCTCGCAGGTTCGCCGCCTGCAGCGATCCGCACGCTCTAGCGTCTCCGCGCCCCATCAGGGGACCACCCGCCGCCGAATCGGCACAAATTCGGCAAAGGGACCGTCACCGCGAGTTACGCCAGTTCGCGACAGACGGTCATTTCGGCGTACCAGAAAGAGCCAACACTGCGACACGCCGAAGCCCCAGTTTCCGCACTACCGGCCAACAACACGTAAAGCAGGATGCTACAGTCGTGGCGTACAACCGAGAGGAGGTCATCGTGTCCAGCATTCAACGCATTCCGAAGCGGAAGTTGAGTAACTTCAGAGCGCTTCCTGCCCATCGGCAGCTGATCGATGACATTGCCAGGCAGTCGGGGTTGGCCAACCGCACCGACTACCTCCTTGCCGCGATCGCCACGGTGTCCGGGCACGCAGAACTCCTCCCAACGAAGCTGCAGAACAGCGACTTCACCGCTGATCAGCTCATCTACCGCGCGGGCAACGCCCCGGCAGTAGACCCTCAGCCTGGCCCCGATCGCGTTCAGGTCAACTTTCGGGCGCTTCCGGCGGATCTGCGTCTGATCGAGACGATCGCTCAACGCGCCCAAATGACGCGCAATGACTACATTCTCGCTGCGCTCGCGACCGCTTCTGGCTGCGCGGCACTCATGCCCGAAAAACTCCAGCCCCGATACCAGGAGGTTATCGACTACCCCAAGACCGGATGAAAGTAATGTGCCCCCCGGTCTATGACCGGGGGGCACACAACCAAATACTTTTCGGAACCGAGGTGGCACTCGAACTCCGAACTACCCCGAAGGGACAGTCTGTTGCAGGACTGGGTCCAGGGTAGCGCGCACTCTGCACAAAACACAACCTCCCACGCATCGTCAGCGCGTCCGGATCATCCCGGTGCCGATGCATACGCGGTCCTCGCTGGCCTTTTAGCGGATAGTTCCGTTCGCGCGTTTGCGTTGGTCGCATCCGCTGAGACCAAGGCTCCGACAAAAGTCGACTCCGGTCGTCCGGATGAACTCACGCTCAAAGGAGCGCTCGGTACCGCCGACGCACAATGGGCCGTCGTCGTACGTCCGCACCCCGAGCTTCTCGCCTTCGACCTTGACGGCTGCGCTGACGTCGCCGTCCCCATCCTGTTGGAGGCTGCAGAGGACTACTGCGCTGATGTCATCGCATTGGTCGCTTCGGGCCGCCCTAACTGCGCGCATCTGTGGCTCAAGCCGGCAACACCGGCTGGACGACAGGCGCTCACCGCGGCCGCTGCCGCATTGGCACAGGACCACCGACTTCCCGCTGGGGCCGTCGACGATCGGACTGGTCGAACCATCCGCGTACCCGGCAGCCTCTCCCTCAAGGCTGGGATCAAGCGGTCCCGACTGAAAGACCCCGCCACCGGCCGAGCAACCACCGCCGCGGCAGTCATCTCCAACGCCGAGGCTGCCGGATTGTCTTTGTGCACACACGCTCCGACGAGCACTGCTGGCGCCGCCCCACAGCGTCAGAGCCAGCGGCGTAGGTCCGCCTCGCCGGTGAAGCCTGACGCCCACAACCTCACCGCTCCCGCTTCGTCTGCGCGACCCTTCACCGAGACCTACGCCGACCAGCCCCGCTCCTGGCGCAAGCGCATCCCTCTCTCCGACCAGGAGTGGGCCGTCCTCTACGACAGCACGACCCCTGACAGGTCCCTCGCCGCAACGAACGCGGCCTGGGTCATCTACCGCCACGGAGTGCGTACCGGCTCCGCGATGGCCTGGTACGACAAGTTCCCCGCATTCAGCAAATTCCGTCTGCGTGACCAGCAATCCGCACGCCCCGATGAGCTCCAGGCTTGCCGCGCCCACTGGGACAGCATTGCTGCTCGCGCGGAGGCACTTAGGGACCCCCTGCCTGCCTCCGAACTCGATCTCATCGACACCGTCTGCCAGGAGCTCGCCTGGTGGAGTAACCAACCTCTACTCCAAGCCGCCGGTCTCGTTCTGGCTCAGAAGCGCTTCGCCGACGGCCGTGGAGTCAACGATCGCCCCATCGCTCGCCGAGACCTGCAGCTGTGGCTGCACCTTAGTGACGGCACTGCTTCCCGCGTCATCGGCGAGCTTGTGGACCGTGGACTGCTCCGAGTGAACAAGCCCTGGTCCGCCCAGACTCCGCGGGAGGCAGCCACCTATGACCTGGGGGTACCGGACAGCTCTTATCGGGGGGATCAGGCCCATGAGGTCACAAATAGAGAGACCCTCACCCACCCACTCTGGGGCACCCTCGGCCACACGGCCCGCCTCCTCTGGTCCCACCTCCAGACCACTGGCCCCACACCACCCACTCCCTCAGCAAGCTCTGCCACCTGCCCCCCGGCGACCGCAGCTACGGGACACTGCTCGTCCTGCACCAGCTGCAATCGGCTGGACTCGTGGCGCCCACCGGCGGACGCCGCAATCGGCAGTGGGCCCTAGCTGCCGACTCCCCCACCCTGGACGCCGCGGCAGCCGCGCTCGGCGCACTCGGTCGGGCCCAACTCCTGGCCAGCCGCCTCAACCGCGAGCGGGCCGTGTGGCACGCAGAATCCAAGCGCGAGGGCACACGGGCACGGAACGGGCTGGCACTGCTGCAAGAGCGGCTGCACGCGCGCGGACGGAAGGCTTCGAGTTCGGTGCGCGAGCCCGAGGTTCTGGACGGCAGATCCGAACTCGATCGTGCGCTGGACGACTCCCTTCCTACGAGGTACATCCGAGGCTCCAGCTGGCTCCACGCGGCGCTGCGGCCGACTCTTCGGGAGAAAGTGCCCGGAGGTGCGGGATGAGCTCTCTGGCGGCGCTCTAGGCCCCTCTGGCGTGCGGGCTTATCCAGCTAGACAATCCCCAGGGGTGATAAGTCCCCCAGTTCTGGGACCAGGGGTTCCGGATAGGCCCCGAGCTGTCTAGCTGGATAAGCGGGGAACAGCAACCGTTATTAGTGCTTGGGCAGCCAGCCGCCTTGAGTGTGGCCGGGTGGACGATGGCGCCGCCTGGAGCATTGCACATGCAATGAATTGCGGAGATCCGAAACGGGTGGGCGGCGTCTGCCCGTTGCTATCGGATAGTCCGGGGGCGATCCTGCCGGCAGGGCAGCAAGTTCAGTCCGACGATCCCAGGGGCGCGGGTGGGCCTACCGCGCGAAAAAGGAGCCCAATTCCCATTACGACACAGTGACGAAAAGTGGGGGGTGGGTAGACACGGCGGGGAAACACTCCTGCTGACCTCTGAGTCCCCTTCAAACACTTCTGGTTCGCTGTGATGAGGACGATCCTCACTAGACGCAGGGCTGACCTGCGGGACGAGAGCGCTGTCGCCGATAGCCCGCAGAGTTCCTCTCAGCTGGACTACCTGTCGCGCGGTCCGCGCAGTCGAGTTGGTAGGGCCGCGCAGGTAGTCCGCCCGAGCCCTCCGCAGATCAGACGCTGCATCCACCGATGCGGGGTGACCCGAGACTCCCACTGAACCAGGAATCGGGTGGAACCGACCGTAGACGAGTGGGTCGGACGAGCACCGTCGGGGACCGTCGTGCCCGGGGCCTGGCGCGAACTGCGTAGGCCCTGTCGGCGATGAGCTAGAAGGTGAGTCAGTCCGATGGCCGAGGCGGCCCGTCGTGGGCAGCTCATTCGAGCGTGAGCTGCGCTTCTGGCGCAGCGGGGACTGACGGGCAATCTAGGCCCGGGCCCCGGGGCCCGAGAGCCCGAAGAGTGGGCCGTACTGCTTGCTGGCCGGCCATCGGCAGCGGCCGTCGCGCCCACTATGGAGACGGAGGCTGGGTCGAGTGTGGCCAGGCAAACGGTGCAGACAGTGGGGAATGTGCGAGCGTAGGCCGGCCGGGTAGCGGAAACATGGGCTCGGGCCACACTGCCCCCGGCGAAGGCCGCCAGGGTGGAGCCCGCTCGGATTGACGTGGGAACCGAGGGGCCTCGGCCGCGGGCGGTGTCGATAGGCCCAGGGCTGCAGCGCCAGATGCCTTCGGCGATCGTGGCCGATGCGCCGGCGGGCCCCCGGCGGCGAACTGAAACGCGGGGGCTTCCGGTCGGGCGTCCCTCGCGTCCGGGATGGCCCTCGCACCTAATTGGGGCCGCCCGGCAAGCGTTCACTGTTTTCCGCGGAAAACAGTGAACGGGGAACGGGCGACGCGGCGCCTACTGTTTTCCGCGGAAAACAGTAGGCGCGAACAGCTCCGTGCAGGGCTGACACTCTCCGCGGAAACGGGACAAGGGCAAGCCGTGCGCCCCGCGGATTTGAGGCATGGGCGAGACGCGGAAAGAAAAATTGGTGAGTAAGTACGTACTCACGGGCGACCTCGTGTAGAGTTCTAGCTACCGGCCCCGCAGCGGCGGCCGGCGAGTTCCGCGGGAGGCCGTTTTCCGCGGAAAACACACCGAAGTAGTCGAGGGTGGATGCCTCGGCGAAAGCAGACGGAGGAATATCCAATGACCACCTATGTTGTGCTCAATCAGAAGGGCGGGGTCGGCAAGACCACCCTGGCCGCCAACCTCGCCGCAGTCTTTGCGTCCGCGATTGCTCCGGTAGGCGACGACGACACTGACTCGCCGGTGCTGTTGGCGTCGATCGACCCCCAGGGGAGCGCGGTGTGGTGGGCTGAGCGTGCCGCCGAGTTGCCGTTCCGGTTCAGTGCTGTCAACCAGGAGGGGATCCTTCCCCGCGTCCCGTCCCTGCCGGGGGTTGAGCACGTGTTCATCGACACGCCGGGCTGGATTGGCGACACGCAGGACTACGCCTCCGAGGGGCTCGCGGGTCGACTGCTCGATGAGGCCCTCTCGATTGCGGATATGGCGATCGTTCCCATCACCCCCGAAGCCCTGTCGTTCGATCCCACGGCGCGAACGATTCGTGACCTGCTCGAACCGCGAGGAATCCCCTTCAAGGTTGTTGTCAACCAGTGGGATCCGCGAGACGGGGACCGTGACCTGAATCAGACGCGCGACTTCGTGAACCGCTCCGGATGGCCGCTGTCGCACGCGGTCATCCGTCGCTACAAGGTCCACAGCCACGCCGCGGCTAAGGGGCAGGTTGTGACCGACTACCCCGACAACAAGGTCTCCGTCCGCGCGGTTCGCGACTTCGAGCAGCTCGCGCTCGCACTGAAGGTTGGTGCGTAATGGCGCGCCGTGGCGGCCAGGTCGACCTGGCGAGCCTTGTCGATTCGGTTGGGGCCAAGTCGGCAGTCGACCGCGGCAGGGTTGTCGACGGCCAGTTCCGTGCCGACGTGCCCGTCGCCGAGCTTGTCGCAAACCCTCGCAACCCGCGTGATTCCGTGGGAGACCTTGAGCAGCTGGCCTCGATCCGGGAAACACAGTTGCAGCCTGCGACGGTGGTGTCCCGCGACGCTTACCTCGAACTCTTTCCGGACGACGAAGGACTCCTGGGGCAAGCGGGTTGGGTAGTCATCAATGGCTGTCGGCGACTCGCGGCGTCCATCCACTTCGGCCGGCCGGGGTTGGATGTCGTTGTCCGAGATGCGCTCGCCGAGTCGCGCGACACGTTGCTCTGGGCGGCGATCAGCGAGAACCTCGATCGCACTGACTTTGATGTGATCGAAGAGGCGAAGGCGGTCGCCCAACTCGTCGACCAGATGGGGGGAGTGAACAAGGCGGCTCGACGGCTCGACCGTTCGCCTACCTGGGTCTCTCAGCGCCGGGTGTTGCTCGACCTTCACCCCAGTCTGCAGGAGAAGCTGCGCGCTGGCGATCTCGCGATCCGAAGCGCCAGGGAGCTTGCGCGCGTGCCCCAGGAAGAGCAGGTCCTGGAATGGCAGCGCGCGCAGGACGAGTCTGCGACTTCCGATGGTGATGACGGTGAGGAAGTGGCTCCCGAAGAGGGAGGAACCCCCGCGCCGCAATCGGGTAAGCCGGAGCCGACACCCGAGAAGGCCGCCCGCGCATTGAAGCGTCTCGGGGCAACCCCTGACACTCTCGCGGCCGCACTTCTGGAGGTGTTCGACAGTGACGACCTCGCCGCACTCGTGCAGCAGTTGGCTAGTGGTGTGTCTCGCAAATGATTGATCCGTTATGAGTTAGACTGGGGCATGTCCGCTCCTGCCGCAGCCTTAACCATGTCTGACCAGCATCGGGAAGTCCTCTTGCGAATCAGTCGATCGCAGGTAGCCGCTCATCGTGAAGTCGTTCGCGCCGCGGTACTCCTTGCTGCCGCCGACGGGGTGGGCAACAAGACAATCTCGACCCGGCACGGTGTCAGTGCTACGACAGTTCGATTGTGGCGCAAAGCATTCGAGAAAGAAGGGCTTGCGAACTGGGGTAAGGTCGCGCCCGGGCGCGGCCGCAAATCAACAATCCCTGCCGAGACCGTCGCCCGGATCGTCGAGTTGACCACCAAGTCCCGGCCGGCTGGCGCAACCCACTGGTCGTGCCGGTCGATGGCCACCGAGGTCGGCGTCAGTCCCGCTACCGTGCAACGCATCTGGTCTGACCTCGGACTGAAACCGCACCTGGTGAACTCGTTCAAAGTGTCCAACGATCCGAAGTTCACCGACAAGGTCATCGACGTCGTCGGACTGTATCTGAACCCTCCCGAGAAAGCCGTCGTCCTGTGCATGGATGAGAAGTCTCAGATTCAGGCGCTCGATCGCACCCAGGCCACCTTGCCGATGATCCGCGGCCGCGCCGGAACCATGACCCACGACTACAAACGCAACGGCACAACCACACTGTTCGCTGCATTAGATGTGTTGACCGGCACGGTGATCGGCCAATGCCTGCCGCGACATCGTCACGAGGAATTCCTCAAGTTCTTGACGACCATCGACCGTGAAGTCCCCACCGACCTGCAGATCCACCTGATTCTGGACAACTACAGCACCCACAAACACAAAGACGTCGCCGCCTGGCTCGCCAAACATCCGCGGTTCCACCTGCACTTCACGCCGACCTCCTCATCTTGGCTTAACCAGGTCGAACGCTGGTTCCGCGACCTCACCGACAAGAATCTGCGTCGTGGGATCTTCGGCTCCGTGCCAGACCTGATCGCCAGCATCGAAAGCTACCTCGCCGCCAGCAACGCCAATCCGAAACCGTATCTCTGGACCGCCACCGCCGAATCCATCCTCGCCAAAGTCGCCCGCGCACGAGCAACGCTCACCGAAGTAACCAATCAAAACTGAGACACACCACTAGTGCGGCAGTCGAGAGTGCGGATTAACTGACGTACCCTTCGGCTGTTTTCCGCGGAAAACAGTTACCAGTGGCACCGGGAGTCGATCTCCCGGTGCCACTGGGCTTTTGTGGAGGAGGGGCGCCGTTGGGGCGATGCTCTAAGCTCGACTCGTGCAACGATCCGCCGGGGTCGCCGCGGCCGACTCCGCCGGCGAACAGCGTCCGCATGGCGAGATGCACGTAGCCGGCACTGGCGACGGCGGGGGGCGCCGGCTCGTTCAGGAGCCGCTCATGCGTAGCGACCTCATCGCCATGGTGGACCATGCCCGTTCTGCTGCGGACAGCTGGCGCGAGCGGCTATACGAACGGCGGGACCGGGCAGTGCTGCTGATCGGCTGGTTCGGCGCGTTGACTCGGCCCCAAATTGTCGGACTATCCGAAGGCCAGGTTCGGCAACTCTCGGCAGGGCAGTGGGTCATCGGCGGCGTCGTCGACCGCAGCGGCACTCGCGACGTTGAACTCCCGAAGGGGCACCGCCCTAACATTTGCCCACGCTGTGCCTACGTGCGTTGGATGGATGTGCTCGCTAATTACGACAAGGATTCCCGACTAGGGCTCATCCGGGTCCTGGGCCGGCCGGAGGCAGAGCACACTCACGCATGCACGTCATACGCCGCATCCTCGATGGGCTCGCCCATGCCGGTGTTCAGGCTCATCAAAACCAATCAGGCGATCGCCCCGCATGCGATGAGCGCGCACACCGTCCACGAGATCATCGTGCGCAGGGCTACCGCGATCGGACTAGATGGGCGCCGGTTCGGGGCTCGATCGCTCCGGGCAGGGAACATCGCCGAAGCCCAGAGTCGGCACGGCGAGGATCCCCGCGATCGTTGATCGTGCTGCACTCCCGCATTCCGAATGCGGTGGGGGCTGTGAGCGAGGAACGGTTCGGCATGGCCAAACAGCGGCGGACTCTATGAGTGTCGGCGTCCCTGGTTAGGGTTTCGAGCATGACATCGCAGATCAGGATGTGGCACGACGTCGCCGAATTCATCGACGACTTGCCGGATAAACAGTATCGCTCAGTGAAGGCGGCACTGATCATGCTCGAAGAGGAAGGGCCCCTGCTTCGTCGTCCGCTCTGCGATCTCGTGATCGGGGGGAAGTTCTCCAACCTCAAAGAACTGCGGCCGCCAGGCACCACCATCCGAATCCTCTTCATCTTCGACCCGGATTCGACAGCGGTGCTTCTGGTTGCAGGCGACAAAAGGGGGCAGTGGACAAAGTGGTACCCGAAAGCGATGCGAGAAGCCGAACGCCGATACGACGAATGGTTGCAGGCCCGCTGAAACTGCCGGGCTGTCGGCGCGGCGGCACGTCACTTCCCGGGCGAGCCGTCGATTGAGGCGGGACGCGCCCACTCCTACGGGCAGCGGCGTGGTATACGGCCGAGACAACCTGCTCAGACCCTGCTAGCATTTCGAGTGTTCACAGAATCAGACCAGAGAGGTGGACCGCGAAATGGTTTCCCTGAGTGACCTCACCATCAGCTGGGACGATTTCCTCGACGACCGGCCGAGCACGCGTGAAGAAGACCGTGAGGTCGAGGCCCTGATCGCCGAGTTCCGTGCGCTGCCGGAGTCCGCGTACGCCGCCGCCGGCTAACGAAGCCGCGCTAACGCAGTCCGCGGGCTGCTGCAGTACGCCGCCATCCTCGGCGTCGTAGTCGCTTGCGCCGTCCAGGTAGTGCGTTGCTTGATCCTTCCAGTAGTCGTCACGTGACGGTAGGGGAGGGGTCCACCCCTCATGCGGCGAGCGACCTAGATCAAGCCCGGATCACCGGAACGATGACGCGGACGATGTGGCATCAATGCACGCGGAGAGAAACGACTGGAGTGTCGACTGCTCCGTCGGGGTAACCCACAGCTGGTACTTCGCTTTGACTCGGATCTGACGGGCGCCGTACACGCAGACGAACGCCGAGTTGTCAGGTCGCCACTGGTCGAAGGACTTATTGCCCTTAGACATGTTTGCGCTTGCACCAGCTACCAGTAGATTGTCGGGATCGTTGGCGAATGCGACACGTTGAGACTGGGACAAGTAGCGTGCGCCGGTCTTCCACGCCTGCGACAGGCTGACGACGTGGTCGATCTGGATTGACTGGCGGTCGTACGGGTATGTCGTACCGGTGTAGAGGTCGTTGACGGTGCCGGCGGCCACTGAGCACTCATCGGCATAGGTGGAGTCGAGGATCTGTTCTCGGATGATATCGGCGTCAGTTCTGCACCCATTATGGCCCAGTCGCGCGCTGTGATTGTCGGTCCACCTCGGCCCGAAATGGGCGGTGCGATCGAAGTCGCCGGTGTCCTCCGCCGGCCGCACGAGCAAGGTGGGGAGCAGATCCAACGCCTGGGTGATCTGCTCGACATCGGACTCCGCGACCATAACCGTCTCCGACGGCAGCCCGTGTGAGCCGCCCCCTTCATTCGGTCCGGACGTTCTGTGAGTCGTCGGTTTCCATTTGATGGGTGCACTGCCGAGCGTACTCGGCTGGGGTTAGGTAGCCGAGCGAGGAGTGCCGGCGGTGGTGGTTGTACTCGTCCTTCCAGTCGCCGATGATGACCTGTGCGTGCAGCAGCGAGTAGAAGCTGTTGATGTTGAGGCACTCGTCGCGGATCCGGCTGTTGAACGACTCGACGTACCCGTTGCGCCACGGCGAGCCCGGAGGGATGTAGGACAGGCCGGTGCGGGTGCCGGCCCAGTCGGCCATCGCCTCGCTGATGAACTCCGGCCCGTTGTCCGACCTGAGCACCGCCGGGGCGCCCCGGGCGGCGACGAGGTCCTCGAGGTGGGCGGTGAGTCGGTCGGCGGTAATCGAGCGCTCCACGAGGCCGCCGATGCACTCCCGGGTGTGTTCGTCGACGATCGAGCAGATCTTGATCAATCGTCCGTGCTCGTCGGCGTCGAACTGGAAGTCCACGGCCCACACCACGTTCGGCGCGTCCGCCGTCGGCGCGTCGACGGTCGAGGACCGACGCGCTTGCGTCGACGCCGCTGCGGGACCCGGAGCCCTTCGTCACGCCACAGGCGTTGGATCTTCTTGTGGTTCACCACCCACCCCTCGGCGCGGGCGTCGTGATACGCCCGCCGATACCCGTAGCGGGGATGGTCCTTCGCCCAGGCGCGCAGCCACTCCCTGAGCGCCCGATCCGGGTCCGTGACCGTGTCGCCCTTGAGCGGTCGCCGGTACGCGGAGCGGCTCAGCCCGACCAGACGGCACGCCATCCGTTCGCTCACCCGCAACTTGCGCTTGAGGTGATCGACGGCGGCGCGGCGCCTGTCCGGGCTTAGAAGTTTCCCTCAGCCAGCTCCTTGAGCGCGGCCTTCTCCAGCTCCGCTTCCGCGAGCAGACGCTTCAGGGTCGCGTTCTGCTTCTCCAACTCCTTCAGGCGCTTTGCGTCGTCGGCCTTGAGGCCGCCGTACTGGTTCCGCCACCGGTAGTACGTCTGCTCGGACACCCCCAGCTCCCGGCACACCGCCGCGACGTCCTGACCATCGGTGAGCATCCTGTCGGCCTGCCCGAGCTTACGGACGACCTGCTCCGGGGTGTGACGCTTCCTGCTGTTCGTCATGATCTGACCAGTCTCCCTGCCCGCGACCGCGGGCAACAGGACGACTCTCATAACGACTGGACCTACGAAACGGGGTCAGCCCACGTGGTCGTACACCAGCCACCCTGCCCCGCCGAACAGAACCAGTGCCGCGGCGCCCAGCGACCGCACCCGCTTCCGTCCAGCTTTCGTCGCTAACGTCATCTTCTTCATCCTGGCTCCTACCACGCATGTTGCTGTTGGATAGATCCAACACGGTGTCGCCGACAGGATTCAGTCACCGAGATGAGGTCTGGGGCGGGAATCCCCCGGCTTCAGCTGTGGGGGAGGATTCATGAAAGATGAATTCGCCAGTCATGAATGAGCGGCAGCAGGGGAGTAGCACTCGCCAGTGGGCCGTCTACGGCGTGTGTAACACCCACGGGATAGACGGCCTCATCGGTAACCGCAAACACCGGGCCACCGGAGTCGCCACTTCGAACGTTCGACGTGAACACAAGGAACCCATTACTGACGGCTCTAGTCTGTCCACAAGCGAACCCGGTACGTTGCCCTTTCCAACAGATCTTGGGGCGGTGACGAGACAGCCATTCCAGCGATACAGGCTCAGAAGAAAGCGGCTTCCCGAAAAGGGAAGACTGTCCCCCGCTGCTTAGACCCAGAGATGGCACTGGAACGAATGCCAGATCAACGTCATCGTCCGGCCGTACCGGAGTGGCAACGACCTGGATCTGCGGGCCATCCCGCACCGGAATAATCAAACGAACCGGGCCCCGCTCAGGGAAGCAATGCGCAGCGGTGAAGAAACCGCTCTGGCCGCGATCGTCGACTGCTGGCCACCCCATCGAACACTGAACGCTCAGGTCTTCGACGTAGAACCGACCTCCGGGGACCAACGCCCCCGGATACTGGAAGCCAGACGCGTCGGCAATCACCTCGATCTCGCCGGCCGAACGATCAATGCCCCCGGGAGCTCGTCCCTGCACCGCCCACACCGCAGTGCTGGTCAAAACCGCTGAGCAGAGAAGCGCTGCCACCCACACCCAGGAGTTCCCGAGACTGCCGCCGGCCGCGGTGCCGACCCATCGCCGCCAACTCATCGGCAGCATTCCTCAGCGACCGCCATGCGAAGATCGCCGAGCCGCGGCCACCCGACGCGTTCTCCGACACGGCAGCGAAGCTGCTGGTGGGCAACCGCCGCTCGCTGCTGTAAGACCATGAACTCCTCAGCTGACTGCACCGGGACCTCCCACAGAGCGGACTGGCGGCGAAGCTGCTCCAGCAGCACCCACGCAATCTGCACCGTACTGCTGGCATCGGCGTACGCGTCGTGGGCGTCGGTCAAAGCGATACCGAACGTTGACGCCACTGCCGACAGTCGGTGGCTCCCACTGCGAACAAACATCCGTGACAAGACAAGCGGGTCGATCACCGGGCCGTCGATCGAGAATCCGCCAGGGGTGTGGCGGTCCAGAATCGACAGATCGAACGGTGCGTTGTACACCACCAACGCTGCGCCGCACTGCCATGCGTGACGAATCTGGGTGCCGATAAGGTCGACCGCGGCAGCATGGTTCATGCCCTCTGCGCGGGCACGTTCATCGGTGATGCCGTGTACGCTCATCGCTCCGGGGCTGATGGGTATTCCGGGGTCGACCACACTGCTGCGGCCGGCGGCCGGCGGATTCCCAGGGGAACCGTGGACGAGTGCATACGAGACGATGTTGGCCGATCCTGGATCGGCAGAAGTGGTCTCCAAGTCGAATCCGACGACGTACTCAGGCAGCCACACGAGAATGTCCTTTCGCCAGTGACAACGGCATGAACGGCGTCGTACCTTAGCCAGAGTTCTACCAGCTGTTACCGACACAAGGACCTCCCGCCGCGCGGTCGGCAACGACGAAAAATGGATCGCTTGATTGCCAACTAGAGGCAAACAAGAGGTGCTGTGGTCTTGTCGGGGGCGGTTGTTAGCCTCGGCACCATGACCACCGCCACGTTCGAAATGCCCCCCGCCCCGGCCTCTCCTCTGGCCACACTTGCTCTCGCCGCGGACCTGGACTCGGCCGCCGAACGCGCCCGCCAGATTCGTGGCGGCAACACCGAGCCGGCCCTGGTGCAACAGATGGCCGGCACAGACGTGCCGGAGTTGATCCGAGAAGCCCTTCGCGCTCGTCAAGACCTCCCGGCCGCCTACGACGCACAACGGAACCTGACAGCCCAACTTCTCGCCGCTCGCAGCGACAGCCGGTGCGACCAGTCAGCCCGGGCCGACGTCATCGCACTACTGAACCAAGCACACCGCACCGAAGATTCACACGAAGTGAAAACACTGGTGCGGCAAGCACTGGAAGTTCTGCACGCCGCGCAGTAGCGCGAGCCCGAGGGGGGCTGGTCGACAACGCAGACGGCCCGCCAGGACCATCCTGGCGGGCCGTCCGCGGTCGGTGCGTCGCCGAACCTAGCTGTCGAGCCACCCCGAGTATTCCTCGGCGAGCGCGGTGTAGTCCTTGTCCAGAGCGTCCCGGGTGGCGTACTGGTGGATGGAGATGATTCCCTGATCGCTCAGGCGCACCAGGAAATGGCCGACGATGTCACCGCGATCCGGTACCCCGTAGGCGCTGGTGACGTCTTCGCATTCAGCGAGGATCCCGTCGATGTCGGACTCGCCGATCGTGATTCGGGCGAACACCCCCGTCGGCGACTCGGTGTCGCCGTCGAGCTCGTCGTCAGTCATGTACGTCGCGCTCAGCACGTAGGAGCGGAACAGGGCTTCCAATGCAGTGTCCATGGGGGATCCTTCTACTCGGAGGGGGAAGTGGAACGCCCGGACTCTTGAAGCCAACGCTCATGCTGAGCGTGGATCGAAGTCTGGACCTCATTCAGTTCGTCAGCGCTACCGTACTTTGTGACCCGGACGGCGCCGTCGGCCAAGCGCTGTGCGAAGTAGTGGCCGATGAGGTCCTCGGCACTGCACTCCGGTGCCGTGAACTCGGCCAGCAGCGCCGTAGCGTCCGCGGCGGTCACCTGCAAGCTCGTGTACTCCCCAGCCGGCGAATGAGGTTCTCCGTTGAAGACGGCGTACTCAAGGAAGAACCGCTCGATCGGCGTCGGGGAGCTACTCACAGCGACTGTTCCTTCCCTGGGGGGGGGGCGACCGTTCGTTGGCCTCCAGTGTAGGGGGTCGCTTAGCCGCATTTTCCGGGCGCGAACCCCGCTTGTGATCGTGCACACTGACCGCACAACCTCATAATCCCCGCTGGTGAAACACCACACCAGCACGACACGGGGAGGACTGAGGCCACACCACCCGCGGAAAAGAGCTGAATAATGGAAACTGCATCACCGGCATCCCTAAAATCGGTCACCAACCCATCGCAGGGCGCCGCCCGCCCGAACCCCGCTCCGGCGCAGATCCCCGTCGAGGTGCGCCGGCAGCGCGTCGCGGATCTGACCCGTCAGGGCCTGACCGTCGCCGAGATCGCGCTACGGCTCGGGTGCGGCAAGGGCACTGTCTCCCGAGACCGCAAGGAGCTCAATCGGAAGGTCGCAGGGCTCCCGACATCGACACAGATCAGACTCATCCGAGAACTGCTCGCCACCGAGATTCCCGTCGCCGACATCGCCCGGCAGGTCGGCGTCTCCCCGAATCAGATCCAGTCCCGATTCCCCGAGTACAAACCGCGCCCGTACACGCTGGAGGAAAAGAACCTGCTGCTCGACGAGTTCGAATGGCTCCTGGGCGGCGGAGAGTACGCAGAACGCGCAGCTTCCAGGCTCGGCATGACGTTGGCCGCGATCTGCCAATGGTATCGACGCATGGCCCGTCCCATGCCCAGGAACATCTCGACCCTGGCCCGCGAACAGCTGGCAGTGTAAAACGCCATGACCCTGACCATTTCACTTGACGGGGCCGCGCTCGAAGCGATCCGCTACTACCGGCAACTGCGCGCCGAGGACGAACAAACCCGCCAACGCGGACACAGCAACGCAGATTCGTGGCGACTGGAGGCCAGCCGAATCGAAGTTGCCAACCTGGTCGCAGACCTCGTCGACGACGAGTGACGGCTCCCTGCGCGGCTCGCTCAACGAAGCGCGCCCCCCCAACGGCGGCGGCACTGAGATGCAGGGCCAGGTAGCGCCTGGTCGTGCGTGTGAGTGGTGGTCGACATCGACGAGCCGCTAGGATCGGCACGCCCCGTGGCGATTGCCCGAGGGAAGTTCTTAGTGTGGGAGATGGTTGTCCATGGTGGCCACTGCCGGATCCGTGGTCTGGATCAGGACTCCGCTCGGTGTGGATACCGCAACGGTGATGGCAGAACGTCGGCGGGCACGTAGCGGGATAGCCGTCGTCGCCACAGCCGGCGGAGAAGTGTTCGAATACGTCCCGGATATCCATCAGGATCAGGTGTACCGATTGTTCATGGTCATCAACGACGGCAAGCAGTTCCTGGCGTACCCGATTCGGCGGTCCTGAACGCAGTCGAACGCGCCCGTAGAACTCAGGGGAGTGAAGACTAAGGCCCCGCGAACACTGATGTTCACGGGGCCCCAGCCCTTCTTCTGGATTCGATCAGCAGCTAGTGCTGAATCGGCCAGACCCCAGGCAAGCGAATCACCTGACGGTCCAGCGGAGGGTCATACGTGGGACGAGCCGGGTCATAGTCGCCGACCCTCACACTCTGACGCACCGGCTGCATAGTGGGCGGGTCGAAGACCGCCACACGCACAGCCAACGCAAGCATCACCGCAGCAACAGCAGTCGCCAAAACCGCAATCAACGTCAACACCTGCGTACTCCTTCCAGATTCCATGACGGCCCCTTTCCGTCATTCTTCATCCCGGTGGTGAGAGAGTCCCGATGGGCTCTCGCGTTACCCGGAAAATGTGTGGCTACAGACCTCTAGGAAATGCGGCCACGTGATCACTTCACCAGACCCCTCCGACAACTCAGGGGAGCGGGGCCGAGGCGCCTCGGCGGCGACCGGCGAAGCAAGGCTTGCCCGTCATGATTCCTGCGCAGTGCGGGATCAGTCGACCCATCGGGCACTATCGATGCGCCAGTACCCGTCGCTGCCCCGAACATAGCTGAGGGACCGCTGGGTGAACCGGACCTGCTTGTTGCCGCCCAACAGATCCGCAGTGGTGATCTTCGCCCCCAAGACCAAAGTCGGAGGAATCCCACCGGTGAACTGAGGCGGATCATTGGTCGGCTCGACCGTGGTGACCGACTTAAACCGCTCATGGTCCTGCTTCATGCTGCACGCCTCTGCCAGCGAGCTGGCACCCGAACCGTTCGTCTGACTGAACGTCTCCAGGAAATCGGGAGAACCGACAGCTCGCATCTCCGCCAAGTTACAGTCACCGACCGCGTCGAGCCAGCGGTCCCAAAGCATGAGAGCTCCGCTCTCAGTTAGGGTCTCGGCGGTGGCGTAGTCCGTGGAACCCTCATTGCCCTCGTCCCGGTTGAAGAGCAGCACAAGGCCCGCAACGACGATGACAACTACCGCAATTACAATGACGACGACGGCCGTCCTGTTCCGCGCAGGCGCGTCAGCGTTCACCACAGGCCACCCTTTCCCCTAAGATGAAGGTCACTGGCCGAATACTAACAGCAGGAAATGGGCCCTGACAAATGATCGTCAATGGCGTGAAATCGTGGTTTAAGGACAAAGTCCAATCCCATTACGCACAGAAGTATCTCAAAGTCGGAGAGTGGGCGCTTCGAACCAAGATCACTGTCGCCGCCATCGTAATCTGCGGCTGCATCATTCTCGTCGGCGGAGCCATTACCGCAGCCGGCAGCATTGCAAGCCCCGTGAACTCGCTGGTCGGATTCCTGAACATCCCCGGTGAACTATTCGGCGGCGCCGACCCCGGCGAGGACGCCGAGAACTGCTTCACCGACAACCAGGTCGATCCCTCATTCACCGCGCTCGTCGAGGACGTGCCAGCGCACACTCCCGTGGACGTCGCCGCCGGATGGCTCATTTACGCCGCCCCCCATCAAGGCACAAGCAGAGCCTCATCCACACTGACCTTCGACCAGTTCGAAACGGCTTGGCAGCAGGTCCAAGACGGCGCCTACACCGCGGCGCCCGCCACTACACCCCGCCGCTCAACGTCATCCGAACCCGGCAAACGGACCCGCACACCGCTCCCTGCTCCAGGCCTGGACGCAGATTCGACAGTCGAGGATGTCGTGGCCATCATCGACCCCGCAGGCAACTACAAGGACTACGTCGACCAAGCGAACGCAGCCGCGATCTACCTCCTGATCACCGACCACCTCGACGCCCCACAGAAAGTGGCCGACGACCTGATCGGCGCCACCGCCGAGGCATGCGCGAAAGAGCAATCCATCCCCACCGTTCCCCTGCTCGACTCGCCGAACTAGGCCCGAGCGCACTGTCCATCAGGGAAGGGCACGATTCAGATCCGCCCGAACACGGACCGCGCTCGTCGAGGCTCGGTTCGGCCACCACCACCCGCGCCACCCAAACGCAGAGACGGCAATCCCGTAGGGGTCGCCGCATGGAGACGACCACCACGGGAACCATTCGAGACACCACCCGCGGCGCCACCACCAGCAGCGGGGGGCCGACGTACACGATCGTCCTGGACGATGGCCGCGCACTCGACACCGAGCCGAACGCGGCAGTGAAGTACGGGATCACTAACCCCGAGTTCCGCGGGGGGTCGAACTCGTACTCACGATCCGGGCCAGCCGGGTCATCGGCGCGCGGACGGCCGACGGCCGAGAGCGCTGCGGGACAAAAGATAAGCCAACTTCACGCTCGTGCGGCGACAACATAGTAAGGGCCCCGCAACCTGGACGAATCCGAGGTGCGGGGCCCTTCGCGATGGGTGGGGTCAACCGCGGTGGCGGCCACCTTCAGGCGAGTCGTCAGCAGGCTTCGGCGCCTGCCCCCAGGGCAACACCTGCGGCATCTGAACGATCTCGACGTCGACGGGGTTGTCCGGGCGGTAGAGAATGGCCTCGCCGGGACGGCGGATACTGAACTTGATCGCTTCGACATGGTCGCCCATCCGGGGACGCAAGATCGTCTGGCTGCTGCCAGAGAGCCCCAGCAGCGGAGTCATCGAGGACTGGAACACCTTGTTCAAGCCTGCGCTGTTGCGGAACGCCTCCAGATCGATCTCCGACAGCGTCACGATGAACGACACCCCGATGTCGAACCCCCGCATAGCGTCCGTAACCACATCGAACACCGTCGAGATCACATGCTGGGAGCCCGACAGGTTGAACTGGGCAAGGTTGTCAATCAGCACGAAAATGTGCGGTCCTTCATAGAATTTGCCCGACGCAAGCTGCTCGGCGGTGAGCGTATCCAGGTCCGGCGTCCGGTTGGCGATGTAGGTGTTCAACGCCTCTCCCATCGCGTTCGCCGATGTCTCGTCGTAGGCGTAACCCCGATCTTCCATCGAGTAACCGTTAGCGCGCAGCACGTCGTACTCGGCCCGCAGCTGGAACCGCGGATCGGCGATGAAGATCTGCGCCTCGGCCGGCGAGTACGTCGACACAATCGAGTTGATGTACACGCGCAATGCGTTGGTGCGACCGGAACGGTTAGTGCCAGCGACTAGCAGATGCGACGATGGCGCCAGAACCGGCCGCAGATCCCGCCGGTTCACACCCAACGCCAATGCCTTTTCCGACTGGTGGACCGGGGTCGTGGAGAACTCCCGCCAGAAGTCGGCGAAGTCCACGACGTCGGCGACAACAGCGACGCGCGGTGCCGCCATGGTTCCTCGGCCCTCCTTGTAGGCGCGGATCCGCTGGCCAAACTCGCGGATCTGGGAGGTGAAATCGGTCGGCCAGATCGGTCGGGTGTCGTCGGATCCCGGCTCGTATCCCGTTGGTTCGATCAGCTCGGTCGTTGGAATGAGGATGCGCGCATCGAGGAAGGAGTCACGCTTCTTGTAGTACGAGGTGGTGCGGCCTGGGTAGTCGGGGTCGATCTCCGTTACGGCGAGCTTGTGGAGTCGGTTGGTGGTGGCGTCGCTGTCGCCGCCCGCGAGGTGGATGTAGCCGAAACTCGTCTTGATTCGGTACCCCAGGTCTTGGGCGGTAGCGACCAGGTGGACGCCGACCGCGGATCCCGAATTCAGGATCCGCTCGATCTGCGCCTGGAGTGTGGGGTTGCGGTCAAGGAGAGTGTCCAGCCGATCGATCACGAGGACGTAGTGGCCGTACGGGTCCTCGCGGTCTGGTACGGACTGCTTCCGCGTGAAGTACTCGGCGAAGCTGGTGGCCAGGCTAGTGGACATGGACGCCTCGCGGTGGTCAATGAGGCGCGTGGCCTCGCCGAGGAGTCGGTCAGTCAGGTCAGTATCGGATTGGGATGCGTATCCGCCGACGTTGATGAATTCCGACATGTACGACAGTCCGGCGCCGGTGGGGTCGACGATGTAGAACGACATCAGTGCTGGATCGTGGGAGATCGATGCCGAACCGATGAGGGCTGCCAGCGTTTGAGTGCGGCCGGAGCGGCCCTGCCCACTGATGCACACGTTGGACATCGCTCCGTCGAGCCGGAGAGACAAAGGCGGTCGTGCGTGTCCGTATGCATCGTCGATCAACCCGAGCGTGATCGTGGGGTCTGCGATATCGGTGATGGGCGAGACAATGAGCGTGTCGGGGTGCAAGGTTACCGGTTCACGCAGCGTCGGCTGCCACATTTGGCGCGCCGTTTCAATCTGATCGAGTTCGCGTAGCCGGGCGATCATGTGGGTGATCACCTGGTCTTGAATGGGGACCCGAGGTCGGCTGGAGTTCTGGTCGTCTTCGGTGACGTCGGCAGCTAGAAGGGAATCGAGCTGAGACAACGGGGCCTGGTCCTGATCGGACTCGAGTTCGAGGTTCTCCAGAGTGAACGGAACAAGGTCTGTGTCGAGCGGTTCAGGGGCGGGTTCAGCATCCTCTTCGATGATGACGGGTCGGTCTTGGGGGGTGTATTCGGCTTCAATATTGAATGCCATAAACGGAACCAAGTCCGAGGATCCGTACCGAATGATGGCTGCGCCAGCCTTCAGGTAATGGCCCTGCGGCGACTTCACCATCCCGAGGGAAGCACGTTCGTCTGCGGTTGCCAGTGTGACGAAGAACTGCATGTGCTTCCACAGGTCTTCGCCCATCTGCGCCGCATCCAGTGCCTGACTGAAAGGCATCAGGTGAATTCCCAGAGACCGTCCCTGCTGGCCGATGTCAAGGAGGGCTTGCCGGGCGTTGGCCGGCATGTCCTTCATCATCTGGGAGAACTTGGCATATTCATCGATGATCACCAGCAGATCCGGCAGTGGGGGGTGTTCCTGGGGGTTCTCCTTCATCAACTGCCGGTAGGCGTAGATATCCTTCGCGTTTCCGTGCTTCTCCAAGTACTGCAGGCGCCGCTGTACCTCACCTTCTAGGACCAACCCCAGACGATGAACAAGCTCCATGTCATCGTCCAAGTTGGTCACCACCTGCGTCACGTGAGGGAGGCCCCGGAATGGAGAGAAAGCCGAACCGCCCTTGAAGTCGGCCAGAATCAGGTTCAGGCGATCCGGTCCGAAAAGGGTCATCAGCGTCAAAATCCACGCGTTCAGAAGGAACGATTTTCCGGCACCGGTCTGGCCCTGGCCGGCGCCGTGCGGGAATCCGCCCTGCGCCATCTCGATCAAATCCAGATACGCGAGTTTTGGCGTCCGGATCGCCTCTTTGGGATGGGCGGCGTCTCGCACGTTGCCGATCGGGAACTTGAGATGCGAGTCATGGCGAATGGAGTTCCAGCGTTCACGGGGATCCCACTGCGAGATGTTGTCGATTCCCATCAGCTCCAGGAAACCGGGAATCTCCTCCTCCTCAGTGTCGTCGACGAGCTCGTAGCTGGCCAATGCGGTCGCGGTGTACTGACTGAGCTTCTTGGCCAGCAGTAGCGCATCCAGCACACTGACCTGATCGACCTTGGCCTGGGTGGCGCCAGTGGCCGAGACGAGGTCGCGGTCTGCGGTGATACGGAACATGTTCCGCGGATCGGTGACGAGCTGGGAGGAATGTCCTCGAAGGACCACGAAAGACACACCGTCGACACCGTCGCCGATCACTGCCGGTGCGGTCAGTTCCCGGCCGGGAGCGTCGATGAAAATGATCCACCGATTCGTCGTGATCTCGGTTTCGGCCAGGAACTTCTTCCGGGAGGCCAGATCGCTGTGGTGCGCTTGGGCGAACTCATCCAGAGAACGATAGGCGTGGCGAGCGATACCGTGGCGGTCCCGGCGACTGGGATCTTCCAGATGGGGAAGCCATTTGAGCCACGACCACTCCGAATCCTCACCGATGTCGGGGCTGATGATCCCGATCTTCAGATCGGCCGGCGAATGGTTGAATGCCAACGAGCAGATCATGGCGCGGGCCGCGGACACGATGGCCTCACCGTCGCCCTCGAAGGAATAGAACGGGGCCGACCCGAGGTTCAACGCCACCGGCATCGCCGGCATGAACGACTGAATCATCACGAAGCGACGCCACATCACCTGAGTGGTGGCTTCCAGGAGCTCAGAGACCTGCTGATTGTTCCCCAGGTCCAAGGGCGGCATCCGGCGCACGGTACCGACCCCGATCCGCGGCGCCAGATACGCCTCGTACGTGATGTGCTTGCGGTCCTCATCGTCGCCCATGAGAGCGTCGGGCACGTGGAGCCCTCCGCGTTCATTCGCATTGACCTGCCACATGATCGGGTGGTCGGCGTTGCGTGAACCGACGTAGTTGATCAACGCGTCCGGGGCCGGGAACTGGCGGGCTTGCTGGTCATGAACGAGCTCGCCTTGGTCGTGAATCGTCTCCCGAACCTCGCGTTCGGCGAGCACGAAGTTGACGCGACTCTCGTGCAGCTCACCCATGTCGACACCGCTGGCCTGGTTCATCAGCATGGGCAACATCGCGGGAATCAGGAACAGCGGCATCATCAGCATCATCGGGTTGATCTGCCCGGTGGTCTGCTTCATCTGGATGGCCATCAGCGAGACCATGCCGATCATGCCAACCATCATCAGGACGGGAAGAAGGACCGCCATAATGCTGGTCTTCTTCTTCGTCGGATGCGGGATCGGTTCGGGAATCGTTTCCGATTTCGGGGGGATCGGAGCCCCTGGCTTTCGCTGCGGAGCGATGAACACTTGCTTGGCCACGACTTACTGCCCACCCTCTCGCGGTGCCGGCTTCTGATTGGGACTGTCGAACGAACGATCGGTGTAGACCAACGCATTGGCGAACGTCAACGACTCACCCTCAGTGAGCAGCTGCGCCATCGACCACGGCATGGGAACCGGTGTGACCGACCCCAAACCCAACGCGCCCCGCGGATCCGCGTTCTGCGTTCCCGCCCCGATCGCATACCGCACCCCGTTCGGGGTGATGAACCAACTCTGCGCCCCGGCCACATCATCACGATCGCTCCCGATGATGTTCACCAACCAGTTGTCGCCGGCAGTGAGGTAGGCGTTGTCTGCACGCAACGTGGCCCCCTGCGACGGCAACAGCTCCGCGGGCTGCTGATCTTCGTTCAGCGGCAACTTCGGGGCCACCGACACCGAGAACTGCGCCGGCGTCGTACCGTCCTTCTGCCACGTCGAGCACACCGTCTTACCGGCAATGATCAACGGTGGACTGGCCGGGAAACCGCCAGTGTCGATATGGTGCACCGACTTCAACCGCGCGATCACCGACACCGGAGCGTCGGTGTACTCCTCGGCGCCGCTGTTGATCAGCAGTCGCGCGATCGTCTCGTTGATGACCTGAACGCCGTCATCAGCGACCGCATAGGTACTGACCTCATCACCGACCTGGGTCCGCAACACCGTGCCCACATCCCACTGCGAGGCCACGCTGGAGGACTGCCCCATCCGGTCCATAGTCGGGGCGGCGATCGTGGGGGCACTGGGAATGGTGTTGAGTACCGCGCGTGAGACCACCGTCGCCGCTGCCCGCTTCTCCTCAGAGATTCCCAGCGCGTTCCACACCTCGGTGTCGTCGGAGACCAACGCCCGCTTGCCGTTCCACACCAGCCAGTAGGCGTCCTTGTCCTGGTCGGTGACCGCCAACGTCGCCTCCGACCCCGACAGCTTGTGCGCCAGCGAGTTCAGTCCGGTGCCGCCGACCACCGTGGTGGTGATGTCCTTACTGCTGGCCGAGGTGAGCGAGGTCGACGGTTCCTGCGCCGAACACACCGACCACCGCGGATGGGTGCTTTTGGTGACGGACAAGGAGTCCGGCGCGAACGCGATTCCCATCGCCGGCCCCATCGGCGCCGACCGCAACTCGTTCTCGTCGACCTTTTTCGCCTCGACAGGAGAGTTCAGGATCAGACGCGCCGACGCCAAGTTCGGTACCGAATGCCAGGCGTCGTCGTACTTGACGTAGCGGCCGCCCTGTTTGGTGACGATGAAGTTCGCCGTCCCCGCTTTGCCTGACGGCAGGATGAATCCGGTGACGATTGCGGCGATGCAGAGCACGATCACGGCGATGAATCCATACCGGAAATGGGTGGCCTGCAACGACAGCGGTTCGGGGATGTCCCGGGTGTCACGGCGTCCGAAAGCGCGCGTGAGACGGTTCATCATCCAGGCTTCGCCGGAGCGTTGAACCGGGTTGGTGAGATGACGGCGTGGCAACCTGCTGTCCTTTCGGGTGGCCCTGCGAGGAGTGCGGGGAGGTCGCGGATGGTGTGCGGTGCGGGTGGTGAGTGCGGGGCGGTGCGGCTGCTACTGCCAGAGTTCCTTCATGATCGGGTCCATTGCGGCGTCGACGTCCTCGACGGTGATGGTGAGGGTGTCCTCCACGGTGAGCTGGTGGTTGGGCTGGGCCAGGATCGGGTTGAGCCGGACGTTGATGTTCTTGCGCATGGCGTCGAGTGCTTTGCGGACCATGCGGCCGTTGCCGGCGATGTCGCCGACGGTGCGGCCATCGCGGTAGGGGGCCGTCATGCCCTGGCAGCGTTCGACGAAGTGGGCGTGTGCGCCCGGGGCGAACTTCAGCTGCGGCACCCGCTTGGAAGCCATCAGGGTGGCGATCTGCCCGAGTTCGTCGGGGGTGTAGGAAACGAAGTTCAGGGTGTCGGTGAAGCGGCTACGGAACCCCGGATTGGACTCAAGGAAGGAGTCAGTTTCCTCCCGGTAGCCGGCGATGATCACCACACAGTCGGGGGTGTCCTCCATGTACTTGAGGATCGCTTCGGCCGCCTTCTTGCCGAACGCATTCGCATTCGACCCGCCGCTGCTGTCGCCCTTCTGCGTGAGCTGATACACCTCGTCAAGGAACAGCACGCCGCCGTCGGCTTCATGTAGGGCCGCCATCGTCAGCTTTTCCGCGTCGCCGAGATGGTTACCGACCAGGTCCGGGGCGGACTTCTCGACGAGCTTGTTCTCCCTGATGACGCCGTAGGCGAAGAGCACTTCAGCGAACGCTCGGGCTGTCACGGTCTTACCGGTGCCGGGAGGACCCACGAACACGAACGAGTTCCGCGAATCACCGTCGGGCACGATGCCTTGATCGCGGTAGAACTGATCCATCCGCTGCTGGGCGGCGAACTCGTGGATCTTCTTCTTCACATCGACCAAGCCGATCTGCTCGTCGATCGCCGCCAACGCCGACTCCAGCAGCGCCGCGCCCTCTTCGGAACGACGCTGATCAGTGATCTCCTTCATCGACGGCTCGCTGGACTTGTCCCAATAGGACGTGCGGGCGTCGATGGTCTCCGGCGAAGTGAAGACCAGACGCCGATTCGGATCGCTCGCATCGGCATCGAGTTCAGCGGTCGTCCCGAACTGCTTGGCGTTGGCGAACTCGCGGTCAGCCTTCTCATTCGCCCCGCGGGCGCGATGCAGCAGGCCCATGGTGTGATGGGCGGCGCGCTGCAGTACCGGGAAAGCGATCCCCCCGATCGCGGCGCCGGCGACGACGGCCAGGCGTTCCTCTGCCTGCGCGTCCTGCCCGAAGTGGGCGTACGCCATGCCGTCGATCAGATAGCCGAGGTAGCGCAGGTCGGCGTCGATGAGTTCCTGGCCGGACTCGTTGACCCGGACCGTGCGGTCGTCGGACGCGTACGACAGGCTGGCCAGCAGCTTCTCGGCCTCGGACTGGGCGTTCTGCCAGCGGCCGGTGTACCAGTACATCAGCGCGTAGACCGCACGCACCCACGGAAGGTTCGGCACGGGACTGGCGTCCAGGATCGCTGCAGCCTTGTCGAACTCGCCGAGCGTAAACGCATTGTGCGCAGCCCACGCTGCGGCCACGCGACTGGGCGAGATCATGGAGACCCGCAGGTCCAGCGGCAGCGGCCACTCAGTCCCAATCCACTCTGATGTTGTCAGTCCCTGCCGATCGAACGCGCCCTTGAAATGCGGATTGGCATTGACCACGGCCGCGAGTTCCCCGAAACTGGCCGACCGCAGATGGATGCGCTGCAGCACCTCGGGGGCCTGAGTCATGGTGGGGTCGCAACGCAGGAGCAGCCGCCACAAATCGCACTGGTTCTTGTCCAGGTTCAGTGCGCGCGTCGCCATTTCGCTGGCCGCCTGCGGACTGTCCTTGAACCCCAGGTAGTCGATCGCCTGCGTAAAAAGATCCTGGACCTGCGTATCGTTCATTTCCCCTTGCCCTTGCTGCTCATGTGATCGTTGATTAATGTGACTAACTTGATTCGCGGCCATAAATCTTCAAATTGGAGATAGCGAAACCGTCCTCGGTTTCATCCCAAGAACCCCCCAAGGAGCCGTTCTGTTTGGCGCCGCTGGCGGGCTCGGTCTGCAAAATCACCATCTTCAAAACACTGGTACTCACCGGCGGATTGAACCGCTGGGTCACACCGGCGCGAGTAGGGGTAACCGACTGCGCATACTGATCTTCTCCGACAATCCACAAGACTTCCTTGACGACACGCCACTTCGTCCAGTTGTCCACCGACGGCTCGGTGTAGTTCCACCCCGGCGTGAACTGGATCTGCGAAATCGTCACCGGCCGATCGAAACGAATCTCCATGGTGACACCATCAGAGGAGAAGTAGCGCTTACACTGCCACGCATCCTTACTCGCCGACGAGAAAGCCAAGTGTGGGTGAGTGCTACCGTTCGCACAGTCCGCACTCACATTGCCCCGGGCCACCGCAAGAACGCCGTCGGCCGCGGCACCCGTGGACTGCGACTGCACGACCTCCGGCACTGCGCCACCGGCGCGACCAGCTTCCTGCGGCTCCGCATCGTCGCCCCCGAAAATGGTGGGGACCACGAGCGTTACCACCAGCGCTACCACCACAAAACCGATGGCCCATTTCGCCAGCGGCCGCCACCCCTCCGGGATCTTCTGCCACGCCCGCGACACGCTCCCGGCGACGATCCGATACGCCGACTTCACCGCCAAGATCGCCCGCACAAACCAGGGCTTCTGGGCTGCTTGGACGTCCCCTCCGGTCTCGGTTTCCTCCTCGGCGCTGGAGCCGTCGTCGCCATCGGAGGCGGTGGTCTCATCAAGGTCGGCGAGGTCTTCGCTACGGGCATCGGCAGCAGCCGAAGACCGGCCATGCGTGCGGCGGCTGCCCCGCCCAGCGCGGCTGGCGTCGTAGGGGTCGTCGATCGGGGTGGCCGCGGCAACTTCCGGCTCGTCCGTCTCGCCGAACATCTCCTCAAGAGTGCGTTCGGCCTGCGAGCTCAGACTCGGCCGGCCCAACGTTGCAGCGTCTCCGAGATCTCCCTCCGGGGCTTCGGGCCCCAACGCCGGTACAACCTCGGGGGGCACCGGAACAGACCCCGCGTCGGAGCCGGGGAGGCTCTCGACAGGATCCTCGGCCGAGACAGGGGCCTCGATCGGCGGCGGCACCGCCGAACTGGGACGCACATCTTCCTGGGGGGATTCGGCCCCCACCTCAGCGGCAGGCATGCTGATCGGCACGGAAATCGGCTGTGCGGACTGGTCCTGGCCGAACGTTGAGGGCAAGGCGTCCTCGGCCGGTGACGTATCGGCCGGAGCTAGCGCGGCCGTGTCCACCACATCGACACGGGGCGGCACGTCCACAGCGTCGTCTGCTGCGTCAGCGGCCGCAGCAGTGTCAACTGTCTCGGCAGCTACCGAACGCTCCTCGCGGGCCTGGACCGACAGCCCGTCGACTGGAGCAGGCAACGGATCTGGAGTCGCGGGCGGGGGAGCGAACATGTCCGAGACGCGACCGCGCCCAGCGTTAGCTTGCTCGACCAGACTGACCGTGAAGTCCTCCCCAGTAGCCGCAGGTGGCGCCGCCACATGAGGAAGACCGTCGTCGATCGCAGGAACCCGGGGAGGCTGCACACTCTTGGGAATGGCCGGCGGCGCCTGCGGAAGATTCTGGGCGGCCTGAGCGATACGCCGAGGGTCCCCCAGCCCCTGCCGCGGCGACCGCCCCTGCTCCGGCGCAGACTGTTGCGCCGAGCCCACACCCGGAGCGGGCCGAGAACGCGCGGCAGCAGTCAACTCATCGAGCAGCCCCGGGTTGGCCTCGATACCGTCGATACCGCCCGCCAGGATCTGCGCCGCCAGGTCATCGATGGACCGACCGCCAGAACTACCGGCCGGAGGGTTCGGTGGGGGAGTCATCGTCCTGCTCGCCTTCACTGCTGTCTGTCGGGGTCGACTCGGGGGTGGCGTAGGGGCGTGTCGGGGTCAGCTTCGGCCCGGTGTAGTCCAAGGGGCTCTGCGTCGTCGGTGTGGCAGCGGGATCAACCGCCTTCACCCCGTCGATAGGAACGCGCGCCCCGATTCCGTCCACCACCCACTTGCCGTCACGCACCTTCATCTTCAACATGGTCTGCATCAGATTGAACGTCTGATTGGTCACCACACCCTTGAACGTGACCACCACACTGACTGTCTCATCACCAGTCGGCGGCTGCCCATCGAGGTTACGGGGTGCCATGATCGAAACGACTTGGGCCGCGGTGTACGGGGAATCAGCGATCGAGAACTCGTCTTTGAACCCGGAGGTCACGAACCGGCCCAGCGACGCGCTGTTCGCCGACACGTAGTACGCGCCAGCGAAATTCGAAATAGCCTCCCCCAGGGGGCTCGTCGTCGACACCGGCGTGAGGTACGTCATCGACGACTGCACCCGCTGCGCGGCGTACGCGGTCAACTCCGGCAGCTTCGCCACCGCATACGACTCGCCGGCCCGCACGACCTCCAGCACAAACGTATTTCGTGTCGACCCCGCGGCGCCGGGCGCAGTGAGCGTGACCGACGCCGACACCGAATACAAACCCGAGTCCTGGCCGCGAGCCAACGTCTGCACATCCCGAATGTTGGTGTACTCCACCGTCATCGGCTGCACAGGCAGATCGACCGGCACCCCGTCGGCGACCATCGCAGCGAGCTGGTCGGAGTCGAGCCGACCGCTCCCGCCGAAGTACACGTCCAGGAAGTTGCCCACGAAGAATCGGATGTTGTTGTTGATCGTGACCTCGCGCTGCACATCCGGCAACGCCCGGTTGGCGGCCTCGTTGGCCGTGCTGCACGAGTACAGCGTGAGAATGAGAAGTAGCGGGGAGATCAGCAGATTCCACCGCAGGAGCTTCCCATACTGCTCGCTGGAAATCCGATTCCACACGGCCATCAGCTGACCATTTCACTCTCCACGCCGCGAAACAGCGGCGGCGTGCCGGCGAGTTGCTGTTCCAGCTCGTCAAGCGTGTCGCGAGCCAGTGCCTGGAACACGCCACGCGCCCGCTCATCGGCATTGCTCAGAGCCTCAGATCCGAGGTCGACAACATGCTTCTCGATGTAGCTGCGAACGATATTCCGATTCGTTGTCGACATCCGCGCCGTCATCAACCCCGTCCCCTGAACAATCGCGTGCGACTGCTCATAGCTTGGCGGCTTCCCATGGAACTTGAGGTACTCCACGCCCGGCTCGGTCGGCTTGTTCGGCTGCAAGGTCCACGCGTCAGCGTCAGAGGTTGCGTGAGGATTCGGCACGGCGTAGTGGAAGGTCGGCTCGAAGCGGGCCAGATCAATGATCGTGATACCCCGCGGCGACCGGTACACACCGCCGTGAGTCTGTTGCTTCGTACCTTCGACGATGCCGACCTCCTTCGACGAGTTGATCGTCTTGATGACCAACGTGAAGTTGGAACGGGCATCCAGATTCAGGGGCCCATCGACAGCGTCACGAAGATCGTCGAGAACCAGGTCGAGAGGAGCATTATCCTTGCCGGCGCCGTCGTATGTCGTCGCCCACCGGACCCGTCCGTCATAGATCCGCACATAACCAGGCACAGGGGCCTCGAAGCAGTACATGGCACTGCTTCGATCCGTCAGAGTCCAAAAGAGGGTTGCCTGCGTATCCGTAGGGTCCGGCCACACCTCAGCATTGTCGCCGAGTACGCCAGCGGCGTACAGATCGACGAGCCTGCGGTACATCGGGACGAGGGAACTTTCGTCTGACTGCGGATCAGCAAGGTAGACCTTCATGCACAGGATCGTACCGGCGGGCATCGGGCAACTTCGGCCCTAAAAGAGCACCCTCCTGGAAAAGGGCAGGTGGCGGGCGGCAAACGGGGGAAGGTGGGAGCTGTTGTGGGCGTCGATGGGGTGTTGGCGGACTATCCGGCGGGGGGGAGGGGTCGAAGTGGAGGCCTGGACGAGGGGGATCGGAGGTTCTGTAATGCCGGATCTGCGGTCGGGAAGGGCGACCAGAAACCTGCCCTGGACTGCGTAAACAGTCGCCGTATCGGGGCGCTTGGACGTTGGGTGAATGCGTCGGAATGGAGGGCTGCGGACAGGCTTTGTTGGTAAGGGGCATTTTTGGGGAGAGTCGGTGGCAGGTCCGCTGATACGCTGCCCGAAACCAGGCTCCCGGCCCTGGGAAGTGGTTCCGTGAGGCGGTGCGCCCGCGCAGGTCAGACGTGATTTGCAGAGCGCTCGTCGAAGGGGTTCTCCTCCTGTGGGGTCGCACTTTTGGGTTCCGCTGATCGTCTGTTAGGCGACAGGCAGGGCCATGGAGGGGTGTCGGGATGCCGGGGCGGCGAGAGGCGATTTCTCGCGGCACTAACCAGGAACGAAGGAGCAGTACGAAGATGATCATCTTCGAATTCATCGCGAAGTTTCAGCCCTACCTCCTCGGGATGGTCGCGCTCACCGCGATCTGGCTCATCTACAAGGTGTTCAGCAAAGGCACAACAGGTGAGCAGATGTTCAAGGATATTGCCGCTATCATCCTGGCGGCGATTGTTGTCGGCGCCGTCATTCTGTGGATTCCGAGTGGGGTTCCCGGCCTCCAGCAGCGTGGTGGCGGTGAACTCAACAACCTCGGAATGATTCACGAACCTGCTATCGAGCTCAGCGCGGCCTAGTTGGCGGCGTGTTGCAGTGTTACCTGCAGCCTGCAGTGAGTAGCGTCGTCCGTGAGTTGCCCGATCGTCCAACAAGGCTATGGTGAGATGGATTCCTTCCGAATTTTCAACGGCGTCACCTACGTGGAACCGATCTACAAAGTTGCCGGCATGAAGGTGAGTAAGCCGGTAGGGCTCATCTTCTTCGTGTACGTGGCCACGATCAGTGCACTGGTCATGTACGCATCGACATCAGGGTATTGGAGTCCGGTCTGGTTGTTCGGTGTACCGGCCGGAATTGTGATGGCCGCATTGGTCATTCTCGACGCGCGGCTGCGTTCCTATGGGCTACGAGACGTGATGATCCAGATTCGACTCCTTCGGGCTGCCGCCCGGAAACCCATCACGAAAAACTACTGACGTCGCCAGCGAACCCGCCGACCCCACAGATCAGAGAGAAAAATGCCTGACTTTATCGTTCCGCTGAAGGACATCCGAGGGAATCGGCTCTACGCCGAAGATGGCAGTATCTGGGCGCTTTACACTCTCTCTGGCGTCGTGTACAACATGTACCAGCCGAATACTATTCGGTCGGCCCAACTGTCACAGCAGGGCTTCTTCCAGGCATTGGCGGCCGCCCCCGGATCCGAGTATCTGATCCTCGGCATGAAGGCACGTACCAGTCCCAAGGACATCCTCCGTGCCTGCGTCGCCGGGCTTCCCGGGTTCACTAAAGACCGCTATGCGGCACTGTTCGATCAGTTCCAGCATTTCTATCGCGAATACGAGCACGGCGTCCGCAACGAGTACCGCCGCGAGTACTTCCTGGCCGTGAAACTGGGGGCTGAACAAGGCGGCTTCGACAAAGCCGTCGGCCGAGAAATGGCTGCTCCAGACGAACGTTCCCTCGACGAGCTCGAACGGAAAATGTTCGAAGCCATTCCTCCCGAGTACCGGCCGGCCCGGGGCACCCCCCACCACGTGCGCTGGATCCACCAGCGCTTCATGTCCCGCGGACGCACGATCCCGTACGCACTGACCGACGCCTCACCAGAGGCATCCTTCGGGCCGAAGTCGTTCCCCGCGATGATCTTCGACAAGAACGCCCAGGTCGACGCCTACGCCGACGACTTCGCTGACAAGTTCAACCGCGGCATCCGAGCCAAGGCCCGTGACTGGTTCATCGGGAACTGGCGCACCGCCCAAGAGTCGACCATGTGCGCTGTCATCGACCCCGACGCCCGCACCGCGGACCGCCCCGAGGGGGCAGTCTCCTACCAGAAGCTGATGGCGATCCTCAGCTACCCGACGACCGAATCCAAGGCGTTGAACCACTTCACCGGCATCGTCGACCAGGAGATCTTCCTCGACGCCGACTTCGCTCAACGCATCACCTTCGACCGGCACGCGGTCACCAAGGACGGCATTCGGCATACCCGCGCCCGGCTAGGCGAAGAAGCCGGCGCGATCGCCGAAGACGAACTGGACATGCAGGACTACCAGGACTCCGGCACCGAAATGGTGGCCTGGCACGCGCAAGCACGCAAAGACCGCGCCCAGGTAGCGATCAAGGTCGCCACCATCTACGCCTTCGCGCACCCAGACTGGCGGTACCTGGAACAGCAAACAGCGGCCGTGCAAACCGCGCTGAGCAACGAAGGCTACGACCTGCGGACCCTTCCCGGCGCCGAAGAAGAACTGTTCAAGCTCATGGCCCCCGGACAGCCCCTCGGCGCGCTCGGTGAAGCACTCCAGCAGACCTCCACCATCCAGAAGTTCGCTGCATCCATGCCGATCCGGTCGACCCGAATCGGCTCCGAGACCGGCTTCCCGATCGCGATCAACAAAGAGAACTCGCTGTGCCAGATCGTGCGCATGAACCTCATGCGGTCCACCGAAGCCGGTAGCGGATCGATCGCCGCAAGTGGTGAGCCCCGCGGCGGAAAAAGCTACTTCATCAAGACCCTGGCCTACGCCTACCTCGACATGGGCGCCCACGAACACATCATCGACATGTCGACCCACGGCGAGTACGCGGTCGCCGCACGCGCATTACCGGCCGGTGCGAGCGTCACCGTCCACGTCGCGGCAGCTACCCACTCCATGGATCCGCTGCGCGTCTACGCCGACGACCCGGAAACCGCCCGCGACATCTTCCTGGACCTGTGGCTGCCCATGCTGGGTATCAACGCGCGCACTGACGCCGGCACGCAGCTGATCAACATCCTCACTTCCCGCGCCGGCGGCACGATCACCTCCACCCGAGACCTGGTCCAGTACCTGTCCGCCGTCGGCCCCAACCGGCCCGCCGGCGATCCGCTGCGCGAGCTGTACTCGGCGTTCCTGCCGTACGCGAACTCGTCGTGGGCGCGGCTGCTCATCGATCCGCTCGACTCCAGCACCGGCGCGCCGGCGCCGCTGCCGCTGCTGCAGCGCGACGACCCGCGGCGGCTGGTGGTGTTCCGCACCCACAACCTGAGCACCCCCGACAAGGACAAGGCGGTCAAGCAGCCCCGCGAGTTGTTCTCCGAAGCCGCATACCTGGCCATCGCGTTCTACACCCAGCAGCGGTTCTCCCGCATCGCCGACGTGTGCGTCACCATCGCCGATGAGGTGGCCTTCCTCGGCGGGGAAGTCCCGACGTTGCTGATCAAGACCCCCGACAAGATGGGCGCCAAGGAAAAGAACCTGGTCATCGCCGCCACCCAGAACGCCCGCGACCTGGGAGACGAGTACTCGCTGATCCCGACCCGCGTCGTCTTCCGGCAACGCGAGCAGCAACTCGCCGAAGAAGCGTTGATGTGGGGCAACGTGCCCGTCACCCCCTCGACGCTGAAGCACATCACCACCGACATGTCCCCGCTGGACGTGAGTGGGGAAAAGGTGCTGGCAGGCCGTGAAGGAGAATGCTATCTCCAGCACAACGGAATCGCGCGGGTACGTATGCTCCCGATGCCGCCCAAGCGGGCGCGACTGGCTGACACCACCGCCTCGCGGATGATCCGAGAAGACGATCTGGTGGCGCAATCGTGAGCGCACTGAATCCGATCGTCGACCTGTTCAACACCCCGGACGGAACCGGTCTGGAACTGAGCGACTACACCCTCGTTTTCGAGCAGTCCGCATTCTTCCCCAACCCCGGCGCCTGGTTCCTGGGGACCTTCCTCACCGGCGGCGTCTACTACCTGATCGTCACGATCTTCGCGCCCCTGACCTGGCTGACGAACTTCATCACCAGCCCCCAAGGACTCGCGGAAATCCTCACCAACATCGGTGCCGGACTCCTCAGTCCAGCGTTCCGGATCGTCTCGCCCCTCGGGCTCAGCGCGCTGGCATTGATGCTGCTCGTTTTCCGCTACGGCATTATGCCGCGCCGAGAGAAAGACAAGAAGAAGCAGGACACGGTCCGCTACCTGGGTAAGACCTCCTACAAATGGGACTCGACGGTCCTACGCTCGGACAACCACGGCTCACCCGAACGGAAGAAGACCCTCGACGCACTGACCTCCGCGTTCGTGCTGGCCATGATCGTGGGCGTGTTCACCATGCACCCGTTCGTCGTGGTGCAGACGTTGATGGAATGGTCGGAGAAGATCGTCGCCGATATCAGCCAAGAACAGGGCGGCGTCGTCACCCCGATGTTCGCGGTCCTGCGTGGCATCACCTGGCTGATCAACTTCGGCGGCTTCATCCCCGAGGCCTGCATCGACGCCTGGTCGTCATCGATGACCAGCGGAGACCCCGACATCGTCGCGCAATGCCTGCCCGCCGACCAAGCCGCCAGCATGGATGTCGGTGTCGGGAACTTCGTCGTCGCGGTGCTCTGCGTCCCGGTCATGTATGCGCTGTTCAAGTTCACCTGGGTTCTGCTGCGCAATATCACGTGGTTCCTGGCCGTAGTGATCTGGCGCGGACTGTACATTCCCTACCTGGCGCTGAAGCGCCTGTTCATGCCCGGGGATGACCGCGGAATCCTCGGCGACATCCTGCCGATCTTCCAAACCATCCTCACGTACTTCCTGTACTTCCTGGGCACCGTGTTCCTGGCCGCATTGCTGCCGAACGCGATCCTGGGCGCGATGTCGAACATGAACTGGCATCCGACCTTGCAGATCATCATCCTGGGCGTGATCTACTACTTGTTCGCCCGCTACGTCATCCCGAACATCAAGCCCGGCGGGGCACTGTTCAAGACGACCATGCCGGGGACCGCGGTCATCCACAGCGGAAAACAGATCGACGGCTGGGGCGACTGGCGCCAGATCTACTGGGAAGACCCCGCCGCACGCCCGGCGCAACTGTTCGACAAGGCTGGGCTCGACGGCATGCCGCTCTCGCCCGCATGGGCCAGTGCGCGCCGCGCCGAGAAGGCTGCCGCTGAGAAGAAGGAGGGAACACAGATGCTGTCCCAGGACGACATCGAGACGGTGGACACCGTCACCGAAACCGTCACCCTCGGCTCTCCTCCCGCCGCCACGGCCACAGCCACCCCGGTGATCTTCGGTGACGGAGAATCCGAACCCGTCATCGCCCCAGAGAAGTCTCCCGCTGCGGCGAACACGGCCCCGACTCCCGGCAGCGAAGACCTCCCCGCTGCGGCCGGCGACGCAGTGATCGTGCCCGCCGCCGCGGGCGCACTCCCGGCGGCCACCGCCTCTGCCACGGCACTGGTGCCCGTCGGCACCAACATTGGCCGCCACCGAAACCCCGACGAAACCCCCACACTGCCGGCCGGTGCACGGCCGATCCCGGCCGTCGCCCGCGACAGCACCGACCGGAACTGGAAGCACTATTCCCATTCGGAATCGGCGGGCTTCGGGGCCAGCCACACCGACCACCCCAACGGCCGTCACCTGCGTGCCGACGACACCTGGAACGTCGACGGGCTCACCGTCATCGGAACCACCGTGCACCTGAACGGACGTACTGATCCGACACAGCCGCGCGTGATCGACGGCCAGGTCATCGCAGTGAGTACCCCGACCGCCCACGTCGCCGCCAGCACGCCCACACCGGCCGCGACGCCGCCGGCAGACATTCTCTCGCGCCTGACCGGTCCGACCTCGGCCACCAGCTCTGCCGCGCCCCGAGCGACCGCACCCGACCCCCTGGACACGGCAACAACGTGGGGGGCGCCCAGCGACTCTGGTGCCAGCACTACCGAGACTCTCACCTTCGGAGGCACCACCCCGCCGGGACAGCAGCAGTTCTTCGGGGCACCCGACGCCCGCACCTCGGGACCGCAACTACCACAAGACGCCTCCGGGACAGGACCGAACGTCATGGCCGCCGCCGCAGCTCAACGCGCCCACCTGGACGCCATCGAGCGGGCCCGCGCCGCCGGTGAACCGATCCATCCGGTCCTGTCGGACAACGTCGAACGCGGTACCGCGATCGACTTCGATGCTCGGGAACCAGACGGAATCTCCTTCGGGAGCTCCGCAGTCTTCAACGATAGGATCTGACATGGAAGAACGCACTGCCTACGACCCGGCGGCCGCACGCCAGCAGTTGGCGCGCGAGGCCGCGCTGGCGGCACTGAGCGACAACGACAACGAT
This sequence comes from Gordonia alkaliphila, assembly GCF_023017165.1. Taxonomy (GTDB): domain Bacteria; phylum Actinomycetota; class Actinomycetes; order Mycobacteriales; family Mycobacteriaceae; genus Gordonia; species Gordonia alkaliphila. The sequence continues at coordinate 61,312 of NZ_JALKBW010000002.1, read as the reverse complement.
GCCCCGGAGTCGGCGCCGGTCTCCGCCTCAACGCCGAACCGGCCCGAGCCGACCACGGCGCCGCCCCCCGCTGGCGGGCACACCGGTGCAACCACGCCGCCGACGGAAGTCGTGGCAGGCAGCACGCGCGATTTTCGTTTCGACGACGACGCCGAGTTCGGGGTGCGGCTGACCCCGCACTCTCGTCGGCCAGCGCCGCCGAATCGGACACCCGCACCCCCGGCGCCCAAGCCGTCGGTGACCGAAGCGCCCGCAGCGGAGCAGGCCGAGACGCCGCGCCGCCGCAGGCCACCCCGGCCCCGGCCAAGCCTGCCCCAGTGCCGCCACTGCCGCAGCCGCCCGCGGCCAAGCCCGAACCTGCACTGGACCAGCCCACCCACCGGGCCGATCCGTCGGCGCCGACCGTCGGTGGCCGGGTCGGCGAACCGGCCGCACCGCGCGAGTTCGCCGCGTCGCTCGCCGTGGGCACTCGAGAATCTTCGGAGCCGGTGGCCCCGCCTGGTGCCGCCCCCAGCCTGCAGGCGCCTCTCGGTGTGCCCGGACCGCACTGGCCGGGTTCGGCGCAGGGTTACCAGCCGCCCGCTCCTCCCGCGCCGTCGGCTGCGGCCGCCGCTGCCGACAGTGCGGACTCGGAGCTCGCAGGTGCCCCGCACTACGCGGCGCCCGCGGCCAGCACTGCGCTGCCGGGGCCGGCACCGGTGTTGCCGGAGATGTCGATCATCGACACCCCCGACCACGAACTGCCGGAAATGGAAGTCGTCCCGGCCAACGTCACCCCGGCCACGACCGCGTGGCGGGCGATGGCGCGCCGCATGGGCTTCGCGGTCAAGGAGTCCGACGACGAACGGAAGTGGCGTCGCTTCGTGAAGAAGATGAACCTGCCGCTCAACGGGCCCATCGTCGTCGGATACACCGCGCTCAAGGGTGGCGGCGCGAAAACGACCACCACCATCGCCGCGGGTGTCTCGATTGCGCGGCTGCGGGCGGGGGCTCGCGTGTGCGCCGTTGACACCGACCCGCTCGGCGATCTCATCCTCCGTAGCGACGGCATGGCCGGATCGTCGATCCTGGACTTCGCCGCTGCGATCGCGAACGGGAACGAACGCCGGCCGGCGTACATGGCGCACACCGTCGACGGTGTCGACATCCTGGGCGCGGCCCCCTCGCTCCTGGACCAGCCCCTCACTCCCGACGGATGGCAGGCGGTCCTGGACGAACTCAAGGAACGCTACGACGTGATCCTGGTCGACATGGCCGTCATCAAACGCGATCCCACCTACCAGGCAGTCCTGCGGTCGCTGGACTCGCTGGTGATCACCGCCCCACCCACCGTCGCCGGCACCCGAATGCTCGACCAGATCCCGCAATGGCTCGACCAGGAAGGCGCCAGCCACCTGAAGAGCCGACGCATGGTCGTCATCAGCAAAACCGACACCCTGGACAACGAGATCGACGTCGACGAACTGCGCCGAGTCCTGCGTTCCGGCGGCGTCCACGCCGCCGAAGTGCCGTTCGACGCGCACCTTCGTGCCGCCGAAGACACCTCCTACGACGATCTCGATCCGAAAACGCGTAAGGCGTACGTCGTGATCGGAGCGACCGTCGTCGAGATTTCATCGTAAAAACCGGCGAAGGCGCGTTTCGGCAGAGAAGTCGCGTCCCTACCGATTCTATAATTCAGGGAACTGAACGCAGGGAAGAAAGGGAACCAAGCCCCGTGAGCAATACCGAAACCGAAACCGACGTCGATATCGTGTCCGGCGGCGACAGCGTGGACGCTGTCGCCGGTGCCCCGGAAGTGGTCGCCGATCCGATGGATATGGCGAAGTTCTTCATCCAGGCCGCGGAATCGTTGACCGCGCCGCGTAAGAAGCTCGACGAAGCCGCCGCCCACTCGGAGCAGGTGCGACTCGAAGGAGAACAGCGAATCCAGGACGTGACCGCCGAAGTTGCCAAGGCGCACAACGTCGCACTCGACGCAGAAGAAGCCGAGCGGGTCGCCTACAACGCCGCACTCGACGAGATCCTCGGACAGCAGATCATCACCAAGCAGGCGTTGGCGAAGATGGGATTCAAGACCGCCCCCGGCCGAAAAGGTCGCCGTCCCGGCAAATAGGGGACCGGTTCCCGGCCCGCCCCGACACCAACACCTCACCACTCCTGCACACCACCGCAGAAAGACCCCGCGATGACTGAATTCCTCGACGTCTCCATCAAGACGCCGAACGCCGAGATCGACCTGCGCCTACCGGAAAACGAGCCAGTCCGTTCCCTGCTGGCAGAAATTATCGTCGACCTGCGGACAGACCTGACCCGCCGCAACGAGGCCTCCGGAGACGGCCGGCACCGCGACGATCTCGACTGGCTCAACGACAAAGAGTCCCGCTGGTCCCTGTCGACCCTGCTGGCCAGTCACCTTCGGCCCGACGCCACCCTGCGTGAGCTCGGGATCCGCAACGGGCAAACCCTGCTGCTGCTGCAGAACTCTGTGCGAGAGCAGTACCCGCGGTTGATCGACGACACCCCCCAGGCCGTCGCCGAATACCAGCGCCGACACTTCAGCACCTGGGAAAGCCCCCAGTCCCGCATTCTCGCGCTCGTCGTCCTGGCCGGTTTCGGTGTACTCGCCCCCGGGCTGGGTGTTGCCGCAGTCCTCACCGAGAACGTCGGATGGGGAGTTCGCGGCGCCACCCTCGGCGCACTGATCTTCGCGGCACTGGTGTTCCTACTGGTCTCGGGCACCGTAGCCACCCGAGTCCTACCCAAATTCGGGCGCGTCGACACCGCACTGGCCTCGGTCCTAGCCGGCTGCGGATACGCCAGCATTCTCGCGTTGGGCCAAGTCGCGTTCCCCGCCGGCAACCTCATCTGGGGCGCGCTGATGTCGGCAGCACTCCTCCTGGCCATCGCCATGATCATGCTGCGCATCAACCCGCAGATCGTCGCAGTGCACTACGGGGCCGGCTTCGGTGGACTCACCATCATCGCCACCATCATCCTGTTCGGCGGCATCAACCTCATCGCCCGCGGGATCGGCCAATTCCAGTTCCCCCAGAACACCACCGTCGGCGCCATCCAACTCGCACTGGTCACCCTCGGTTTCCTGATGTCGGCTGAACGATGGGCGATGACCCTGGCCCGCATTCCCATGCCCTACGTGCGGTCAGTCGGCGAAGACTTCGTCAAGGACCGCACCACCGACCTGTCGCAGATCCCCCTCGACGCCGGATCCAAGTACATCGAATCGGTCATCAACCACGAACCACAGGTCATCCGCGCCCACAACACCATCCTCGGGTTCTTCGGCGGCGGACTGCTCCTCATCATCGGCGCAGTCACCACCGCCATGGCCACCCTGCAGTCACACCCCCTGGTCACCTTCATCTTCTCCCTGTCTCTCGCGCTGGCCATGGTCTTCCGCGGCCGCTCCTTCGACGACGCCGTCATGGTCGGAATGTGGCTCTCCGCGGCCGCACTGACCCTGGCCGGTACCGCCATCGGCGCCGCACTATCCGGACACGGCACCTACCTGGCCGTCACCATCGCACTGGCCGCCGCCGCACTCCTGGCAACCTGCATCTACGCCTTGACCCACACCGTCGTCTACTCCGCCCGCACCCGATTCAAGGGCGAAATCGTGGAGAAGATCCTCTACACCTCCCTGATGATCGACCTGGCCCTGGTGATGGAACTGTGGCAGACCATTCGAGCCCACTGATGGCCACCATCACACGCACGCTCCGCGCCGCCGGCGCACTCCTGCTGGCCGCGACACTGGCACTAGCACCGATCGCCCCGGCCGCGGCATACGACAAGCCACCCACCATCGACGAGATCACCGCAGCGGTACCCTCGGGCACCAAACCCTCGGCGCGGGTGGAGAGCCAACGCGAAGTCGAATGCGCCACCAGCGGCAGTACCGACGACGTCAACTTCGAACACGAACCGCCGGCGTCAGCGATCTTCGGAGTCAACGACCTACACCGCTACGCCACCGGAAAAGGCGTCACCGTCGCCGTCATCGACTCCGGAGTCAACCCCAACGTCCGACTGCCCAACCTGCGCGGCGGCGGAGACTACGTAGCCGGCGGCAACGGACTTGAAGACTGCGACCACCACGGCACCCTCGTCGCCGGGATCATCGCCGCGAAACCATCCGAGGACGACGGCATGGTGGGCGTGGCACCCGACGCCACCATCCTGTCGATCCGCCAAACCTCGGTCCGACTGGAATCGGCGTCCAGCGGCAGCGGCGGACAATCCCGACTCGACGCCGTCGCCATGGCCATCGTCCGCGCCACCCAAATGGGCGCCTCAGTGATCAACCTGTCCATCACCGCGTGCGCCCCCGCAACAGCACTGGTCGACACCACTGACCTCGGGGCGGCACTGAAGTACGCCCACAGCAAGAACGTGGCAGTGGTCGCCTCCGCCGGCAACACCTCCGAAGCGTGCGTATCCAACCCGCCATACGACCCCAAGAACCCCGGCGACACCCGCAACTGGGAAGACGTCCAAGCCGTCAGCTTCCCCAGCTACTACGCGCCCAGCGGACTACTGCTGTCCGTCGGCGGCATCGACGACACCGGCGCCCCCTACGAACGCACAATGGCCGGGCCATGGGTGTCGGTAGCCGCCCCCGCCACCAGCATCGTCTCCCTCGACCCCGCCAAAGGGCGCAGCGGAACCCTGATGAACGCCCGCGTCGAACGCGGCCAACCCCAAGACCTCGCTGGCACCTCCTTCGCCTCGGCATACGTCACCGGACTCATGGCCCTGCTGAAAGAGACCTACCCCGACGCCCCCGTGGAAAGCCTGTACGCGCGGGTGCTGCGCACAGCGCAATCGCCGTCCGCTGACCAAGCCGGCAAACTCGGCAACGGCACCGTCGACGCCGTCGCCGCACTGACCTACGACATCGACCAATCCTGGCCGGCGCAAGCGTCGAACAACCCGCAAGCAGCCCCCAACTTCGCTCCAGAAACCCCTAACCGTTGGCCGCAATGGATCGCCATCGCCATCGCCGCAGTGGCCGGCGTCATCGTGCTGCTCGTCGTGATTCTGCAAGCCTCCAGTCGCGCCCCCGAACGCAAGGACCTCTTCTAAATGCGGATCTCCACCGGTGCCACGATCACCGCCACCTTCCTGGCCATCACCATCTCCGCAGTCGGCGCGGTGTTCGGCGCGAACCTGTGGGTCGCGGCCATCACCGGGCTGGTGCTGGGATCGGTGCCGCTGTGGCCGGCCAGCCGCAACGAATCGGTCGCCGAAACGATCCTGGCCCGCTGGCACTATCGGCGCCGCGGTGCGCGTCGCGGCACGAACCTGCTCTTCGACCAGGACAGCGCCGGAACGACGTGGAGCCACGGAAAGTGCTCGGTCTACGTCCAGATCGACCCGCAGCCGTTCGCGCTGACGGTCATCGACCCGGTAGACCTCGATGCCGTCGACACCGCCCCCGTCGACCATCGGCCCCCCGCCGACGAGGTCCATGCGTCGGCCGACCTCGACGGCCCCCTCGGGGCTGCGCCGAGTGAACAACCGTGGGACCAGGACGCCTACCAGGAGTCCATCCAGTACGTTCCGCCGGCCACCGACATCGTGGACACCTCCGACATGCTGGCCGTTGTCGCCTCCGAACAGGCCCGGCAGCCGCTGGGGGCTGCGACCGATCCCGACCCCGCACTCGGCGGGGGATTGGCCGACGTCGCGAACGCAAACGAGATCACCGCTGTGCTGGACCTGCGAGACCTAGACTCCGACCCCGGCTCCGGCCCGGACGGCGCCGAGAACCCCGACGGCGCCGAGGACTCCGACGACGCCGAGGACTCCGACACCGACAGTCCCGCCCGCCGCACCGCGGCGACGCTACCGCTCAGCGTGCTGGCCGAATACCTCGACCGATCCGGGGTACACGTCGACAGCCTCCGCGTGATCACCAACGGCTACCTGAGCTTGGAAGAATCCCGACTGGCCACGGACTACCTCAACCAGATCCCCGACGCCCCACGCCCCCCGATCAACCAGGCCACCGTGATCGAAGTCGTCATCGACGTCCGCGACAGCATGGACGCGATCGCCGCCCGCATGCTCGAAGACAGCCCCGAAGCCTTCGCGCGCGCCACCAGCCGCACCGCCTACGTCGTGGCCGCACGACTCCTGCGCGCACTGGCCCGCCACCGCATTCGGTCACACATCCTGACCGTAGAACAGGTCCGCGACTTCCACGACCGCGCACTGGACACCCTCAACGACGCCATCGCCGCCGAGGAACCCCGTCACAGCACCAGCGACACCGACACCACCGTCACCTACATTCCCCGCCGCCTCGACCAGTACGCACTGATCGACAGCTACACCTACGGCTCCACCATCACCTCCACCTGGGACGTGCGAGGCACCGGCACGGCCGACGCCGTCGTCGACACAGCACTCACGATCACCGCCCCCGACCTGGAACGAGCCGCGCCCCCGCCGGCCGGGCACTGGTACCCGCCCCGCTACCGGCAAGGAGACCTGCAAACCCGGGCCCTACCGATGGCCGACACCGTCGACTCCGCCGGAACCCGCACGCACCAGCTCACCCCCGAACTGGACACCGCGATCTACCTCCACGGACCCGGCATCCACCTCGGACCCACCCCCGACGGGGCGGCCCTGTTCGTCAACCTGGAACCCGCCGGCCGCACCCTGTGGATGTTCGGCGGCACCTGGCACCTCAGCTCCCTCATCGCCCGACTGTCCCTGGCCGGAATCGCCGTCAACGTCGAAGTCGAAGCGCTCCGCAGCTACGTCCAAGCCCTCGACTCAGACTGGGTCAACTACGACACCCCCCTCGACACCCCCGGCGTCCGCATCGTCGCCGCCGGTCCCGACCAGCCTCCACCTCCCGCCGACCCCAACACCACGCTCATCGCCTACAGCCCGTCCTGGCGCCCAGAAGCCGCCCCCTACATGCTGTACGCGCAGAACAAAGACGGCGACTTCACCATCAAGTCGATGTCCGACGAAGAACACTTCCACTGGGAACTGACCGACGCCGAATGGGACCACCTCACCGCCGCCGACGAACTCGCAACCCAAACCGTCTAACCACCCCGCGACACGAGGAAGAACCTCTCGTGACAATCACCGCCGCCGATCTCGCCGGCGTCGTCTACTCCGCCGGAAAAGTACTCGACGGACTACGCACCCGACGACTCGACGCCGCCAACTTCCTCCTCTCAGGATCCACCGGAATCAACTACCTGTGCCGACCTTGCGCCTCTGGAAGACCTCCGAGACGCCGTCGTGCTGGCCCTCGGTTACGACGGCGACATCGACGCAGACTTCGTGTAGGAGATCAAGGGCGCAACCACGACGCCGTTAAAGAGATTCTCAGTGTGACCAAGGCCTAATGGCAGTGGCCATCGAACGCTACCCAGTAGCCAGAGATCCCCGTAAGTGCCACGGGATTGAACCATTGTCGATCGTGCGAAGTGTCATGGCCCGCGACCAGCTCCGCGTGACTTGACTCGGGTCCAGACCAGCCCGAGGGGCTTCGTCGGGGCGGCATGCCATGCTGTCTGCAAACGCCAAGATCAATAGAGAGGGACCTGATGCCGTATCCCACCGAATCGATCGTCTACTCCGTCGAACTGGAGGGCCAGGACGACTTCGACCTGACCGCCTACATCGTCGAGGACACAGACTGCGACGCCGAACAGCGGTACGACCGGCAAGAGTTCGCAGATCTGATCAGAGCCTGGAAGAACGATGAGTTCCAATTCGTGGGCGTTGTCGTAGAGGCATCTCGAGAGGGAGTCACCCTCGGTGACGCCAGTATCTGGGGAAGCGAGTACGGAGACATCGAAGGCAAGCATGTCCAGCCGATCGGCGACGATGGAAGTGACAACATCGGCTACCTGCCGGGCCTGATTAAGGACGCCATCGCCGCCGCATACGAAAAGCTCAGTCAGATCAGCCGATAGATCACAGGGCGAGAGTCGATAAATGAGGACGTGCTATCGACTGGCGCGCGTCAGAGAGGACAACGAACGACAATGGCCATTGAGCAGTGGACGCCGGAGCGCGACAGTCCGGAGATCGTACTCGCGCTCGGAACCAACCCATGGCTCGCTGACAACTCGGGCACGATAATTGACCTGACCGCGGTCAGCGGTACTAGAAGTTCAGAGTGTGGACAGTGTGCCCCCATCCCTGGAGTCGTAGCCCCGGTTGATACCGAGTTCGGTATCCAACGTTGCGACGAATGCTCTATCTACGCAGGCGACTTCGAAGCGGCCTTCGCGCTGGCTCAGTATTTGAATCCCGAGTATGTCGTCATGTATGAAGCAGTGGGCTGAGTCCGCACTGCGGGTGGCCCACGGTGGCTGGCGACTGGCAACCTCGCCTGGACCGTGGCGGCCCAGTCGGACCGCCACGCCACGCTCACCGCCGCCGCTGATGAACTCGCAACCCAAACCATCTGACCCCCGCGACACGAGGAAGACCCCCGCATGACGATCACCGTCGCCGACCTCGCCGGCGTCGTCTACTCCGCCGGAAAAGTATTCGACGGACTACGCACCGGACGACTCGACACCGCCAACTTCCTCCGCTCAGGATCCACCCACGGAATCAACTCCCGCGCCGACCTCGCACTCCTGGAAGACCTCCGAGACGCCGTCATGGAGGTCCTCGGCCACGACGGCGACATCGACGCCGACTTCGTGTGCGCGGTCAACTCCCAGATCAGCCGCAGCGGACCACTACACCCAGGACAACTACGCACCGCCGACCAAGCAATCGGCGTACAGACCCGATACGGCCGGCACACCCCGACCGCGCTAGATCAAGCAGGACTGACAGCAATCATCGAATCAGCGCTCGTCACCGGCGACGACGTGGACGCGGCACTGAACTTGTTCGTAGACATCGCGAAAGCCCAACCCTTCGAAGACGGCAACAAACGCACCGCACTGCTGGTCGCCAACCGCCACCTAATCGCCGCCGACACAGGACTACTCCTGACCATCCCCGTCGACGACACCAACCCGGCGCTGGCAGACGAATTCAACGACCTCCTCGCACAGGCCTACCTCGACCGCAACCCAGACGCCGTGAAAGAACTACTCCGCGACCAAGGACTACTGGAGATCAGCGACGCCGCCGAATAGCCGGCGCGCCGACCTACTTGCCGTCGCGGATCTGGTACACCCGGTACCTCGACACCCCGAGCGCCGCGGCAACCCGCGTCGCTGGCACACCAGCGGCAAGCGCGGACACCACAGCGCGCCGACGCGCCAGCTTGGCGGCAACGATCTGATCGTTAGCCGCGACAACAGCCCCCACGAACGCTTGCCCTCGGCGGAAGGGCCATCCGTGGCAGGCACTGTGCTAGAACAGGTTCCGTGCCAGACTCTGTTCCCGCTGACCTCCTCGCCGCCGTAGAACACGCCACGCGTAGGCGCGAGTCCGCACGCGCCGAGCAGCTGGCCGCCATCAGGGCCGCCGTCGAGGCCGGACTGCCGATCACCCATGTGGCGCGGGCGGCGGGCATGTCGCGCGAGAACATCTATCGACTGATCCGAAAATGAGGGGTCGGCGGGCTCAGGTCAGCTACCGCCGAAGGCGGAAGATCCGGTCCCACACCTCGGCAGGGGAGACCTGGTCCATCTGCAATGCTGCCATGCACGTTTCGAGGCGCTGCGGGTTGTCAGCGAGATAGCCGATCGCCCGATTCAGATCCGTGACCACCGACGAGTGGTAGACGGCCGCCGCCTTCTCGATCGCCGCATCCAGCACATCTTCGGATAGATCCATCATCGCCAGATCGATGATGTCGCGGCTGAACACCGAACGATCGGCCCACCGGTCCGAATTCGCCAACAGCTTCGTTGCGGCCGCATCGAGCACCGTGAGCGTTCGCACCCCGCACACGACGTCGCCAGCGCCCGGAGCCTCCAAATCGATGTGGCCCTCGACGACCAGCTCGAACTTGATCGGCACACCGTCTATCTCGACGAAGGTGCGAATCCCATACTGATCAGTCTTCGGCGTCCGCAACTCCCGCACCGGACTCGTGGTGAGCGCGTCGATACTGTTGCGGTGATGGACAGCTTCGCGGACCGCCCCGTAACCGGCACGGTCGGAGACGAGAAAGTCCACGACCGCCGACTCGCGGTACTCCCCGTACCGCAAAGTCAGCGCCGTGCCTCCGCCGAACAGACACCCATTCTGGGAGAGAAACCCTGAATCCAGTGCTTCCAGGAACTGGGCAATGCGCTGGTGATGTGGGCGACTAAACAAGGAGCACTCCCCCGCCGAATCGGGTTGCGAGAGACGCGATGAAGGCGCGTTCGTCGTCGGTGAGCGCGGACTGATCGACGTGGCGCCACAGCCGTTCGTACAGACTCAACGCCTCCTCTTCGGTGAGAGTGGTGTCGTCGGCCAGATTCCAGGCGATGGCGCGCAACTGCCCGTACTGCGACAGCGACACTCGGGTTTCGGGCTCGTGCCGGCCCGGGACGGCATCTGCGGGGCAGGCAGTGGTGTCGGCGACCTCGATCCGCAGTCCGAGAACCGCGGCGAGGCTCGCGTACGCGCCGATCGTGACCGACGGGTTCCCAGACTCGGCGCGGTACAACGTCGCCCGCGAGATCCCCGCCGACCGTGCAGTAGCGGCGGCCGCGAGCTGGAGCGCTTGTCGACGCCGCCGGAGCGTGCCGCCGATCGCCGACAGATCGCGAAGCGCGGGCGGGGCGGGACGGCGGGCAGACATGTCTCATATTTTAGACAGAGTTGGCGTGGCGACCCGCCGCCGACACCCCGCTTCCGCTAGCGTGAAAAGCATGAACAATCCGGGCCAGTTGCCCAATACGCAGGGATCAGCGGAAGCTATTGGCGGAGATTCGTCGGCGCAACCGGGGACCTTCGGGGCACTCGCTGGGGGATGGCGGCTGGCAACCGTCAACCCCGCCGGCACCGCGGCCGCGACCCTGCTGTGGTTCCTGGGCGCGATGGCCCTGCTGGCCTCCCGGTTCGCCATGCCCGTCGCCGCGCAATGGGTACTGCTGACCGCTGGCGGTGTCGTCGTCTACCTCGGCGCCGCAGTCCTGGCCCGATACCTGATCGAACCCGCCGGGAGCCCGGTCCTGATCAATACCGTCACGATCCGGTTCGCGCTGACCAGCATGCTCATCGGATTCACCCAGTTCCTCGTCATCTACCTCGCCATCGGCTTCGGAGTCCGTACCGCGGCAGTGCCCGGGCTGATCATCATCGCCATCGCCGTGCTCGCACTCTTCGCGCCGTACTACTGCGCCGCCAACACCTCGCTGCCGCGGGCGTTGGCGGCGTCGGCGCGTCTGCTCCAGCAGCCCCGCCACGTGGCCGTGGCCGTGCTGGCGCTGGTGGCCACCGCCGTCTCGTTGATGATCCCGCCGCTGGGTCTGGTTCTCATGCCCTGGCAGACCGCGGTCCTGGTCGAGGTCTGCCGCCGCAACCCGGTCGACCTCGCCGCGCCGTAAAAGAGGCCCGGCCGAAGGCGTCTTGCGGCGGGACATGGCTGTCGGGGCCACCACCTAGTCTCACCACTATCGGCACCACCGCAGAACAACCAGAAAGGCGCCCGCCATGAAGAAGCAAGCCGAGATCACCGTGTTCTCCAGGCCGCACTGCGTCCAGTGCGACTCGACGTACCGGGCACTGAAAAAACTCGGACTCGACTACCAAGTCGTCAACCTCGCCGAAGACGCCGTCGCCCGCGACACGTTGGCGGAGTTGGGGTTCAGCACCGTGCCCGTCGTTGTCGCCGGCACCGAGTCCTGGGCCGGATTCCGGCCCGAACGGATCAAGGCCCTGGCCCGGCAGAAGATCGCGTCCTAGCCAGCATGGGCATTCATGACATCACCGACGCGACGGTCAGCACCTACCAGCCGGGCGACCCGGACTACGTCGGCGACATCGCGGAGTTGGGGATCGACCCGGCCAAGCAGCTTCACGCGGTCGCGATCGGCCATTGGGATCCCGACATTGTTCTGACAGGGACTCGTGATCAGCTCGTGCGAATTCTCATCGACGCACTCGACAAACTCGGCCACAACTAGTCCGGTGATAACGGGTCCACGGGCCAGCATCAACACCGGACTCTAGTCGGTGCACGGAGTTGTCGGCGCACGTCACCAGAAGTCGGTGACATGCAGGCATTCGGGCGCGGCGACGCTCACCTGAGAATGCTCAGACGAGTCTCCGGTCACCGTTTCTCGTCCGCGGGTAGGAATAGGTCCAGCGGCGATGGCCGCAAGGCTCCCGAGAAATGGTACTGGGTCGAGAAAGCATTCAGCCGGGCGAAGAATTCTTCGCCCGGCTGAACACTGGTGTGTACTACGTGGTGAGATAGCGGTTGCTACTCGTCCCTCCGTTACGTGGAGGGAAGATTTCGTTGTCCCTGTTCGTCTGCCTGCTGGTGCTTGTTCGCCGTGTCGGTGAGGATGGTTGCCCATCCCGCGACCCGCGGCTGGAACACACCGGTCAGCTGCGACTGCACGTTGTCCACCTGGGTGGTGAACGCCTGTAGCTGCCCGCTGAGTAGCGGAACCGGAACCGCCCCGCCCCCGTCGCTATTGCGGTGAGCCAGCGACGCCCCCAGTGCCTTGTACGCCTCCAAGTTGCCAACCAGCCTGCCGATCAATGCATCACAACCGGCGAGCTTGGCTGCCAGGTCACGGACCTCGTTGAGGCTGTTGATCTTCAGCTCATCGGTCACTAGGACGTCACCTCCTTCGGGTGTGATCGGCGCTGCAGGAGCGGTTCGGGCCTCACTGTAACCACGGCGCGAGAACTCCCGCGCCCCCAAAACCGGCCCTTAACGAACCAACTAGGAACCTAGCTTGCCGGCCGCGCCCCGCCCGGACCGCCCGGCCGCGCCCCGCCCGAACCGCCCGGCCGGTCCGGGCGCCCCGGGCTCGCACCACGCTCGGCCTGCGCGGGCTTCTCCTTCACCGCACCCCGACCATCATCGGGACCATCCCCGGACTCGGCAGCCGTGTACGACTCGAAACTCACAATCATGATGAAGAAGAACGCCCCCACCATTCCCATGAACCCCAGCCACACAAACACATTCGAGGCGCGAACCGTCAACGTCGTCGTCGGGATAGGGATTCCCCCATTGGCACCAGGGGAGAGGAACCCATACTCCGCCAAAAAGTTCGCCACACCAAACATTCCGAAACGACCCAATACCGCCATCGCGATGAGGACAAGCAACGAGACTGCACACTCCACGCCAAAGACCCGACCGGCCAATCGCATAACAATCCAACTCCTCGAAATCGTGGGGCGCGTCTTCATGGAAAACAGAACCCATCCCGCCATACGATCCTAATAGCACCACCCAACAAGCCCGCCGAACAGAGGAAGCGATTCCACATGACGATCAGCCTCACCCCCGACATTCCCGTCCGCGGAGTCCCCGCCGACCTGGTCCACGAGTTCATCGCCCGCGCCGCGCACTACCTCTCCACCGGCTCCCCGGACTCCTTCACCGACACGCAGCGAAGCCTGGACCGCATCGAAGGAATCCTCCTGAAGAACACCCACACCGGAGCTCCCGGGATCCTGTCGAACCCGGCCACCGGATTCGATCCGCTCACCTCCCCCCTGGGAGCCTTCCCCCGCTAGAGAAAATGACCCATTTTCAGCCCCGAGTTGCCCAACCCGCTGCCGTAGGATGAGACATACGCCCCTCGCGCGCACCGCGAGGGCAACAACGAGGAGGGAACCATGCAACAGGTAGGAATGCTCGGCATCGGCGGCGTCGTCGCCGCCAGCGCCGCAGTCGACGCCGCCGGCGTGGCCATGCAAGCCGGACAAGCAGCCTCGGCGCTGATCACCTCAGCAGTCATGCCGCCGTCGTCCGACCCCGGCTCGGCCACCGCCACTGTTCAGATGGCCGCCGCCACCGCCGACATGACCGCCAAGTCGCTCATGGCCTTCGGTGCCATCGAAGTCCTCGGCGCCTTCGTCAAGACCCAAGCGCTGGGTCACGCCGCCGCCGACGCCGCCGGCACCGCGGCACTGGTCAGCACCATCGTCTGACCCCGCCGCAACATCCCCAACGACCAGTGGGCTGGCAGTAGCAAACCGCCGCTGCCAGCCCACACTCGTACAACCAGCCCGATCCCACGCCCAGGAAGGCAGGCCACTCGATGACCGACTACGACCTCCTCCACAAGGGAGTCCGCCACGGACTGGAACACGGCAAAATGCCCACCGTCGACCAAGTCGACAAAGTCGACGTCAGCAACTGGCCAGGACTCGACGAAGGCCAACAACGCTCCGTCTACCTCCTCAACCCCGGCGCCGACCCCGGACTCGCCCAGGTCTACGACAGCTCCGGCAACCCCGTGTTCATGCTGACCAAACAACTCCCGAGCCAGGCACCCGGCGGCCAAGTCCACGAATACCTCACCCCCGTCCTCACCCGCCCCGACGGCGCCCAGTACATCCTCCGCGCCGACGGCGAAGAACAGCCCATCGCTAAAGGATTCAACGCCGGCGACCTAGCGACCCGCCAACCCGACGGCACCTTCAAATACCACGCCGGCGACGGCGGCCCCGGCGTCATCCCCTGGGGAGAAGACCTCCCACACTGGAAGAACACCGACGTCTCCACCCAAGACGCACTGGACGCCAACAGCACGCTGATCGGAAACCGCAACTCCAACGCCATCACCAACAGCCTCAACAAGCTGGGCGTGCCAGCCTCCTTCCAAGGACAAGTCGCCACCGCCGCGCACACCAAACTCGGCGAATTCCGCGGGACCGCCCAAAAGTTCGACGCCCACGAACTGGACTTCCGCCGCGAGATCGCGATCTTCGCAGCCCGCACCACCAGCTACAACACCGCATTCGGCGCTCTGCAATCAGCGATCAACCAAACCCAAGTCGAAGTCACCCGCCCCGGCGCAGATACCGCCACCCAAATGCGCGCCGGTGCCCGTTTCAAAGCGCTCATGCTGGTCAAGGAACGGATGCAGCAGCAGTATCGCGGCGAATGCCAACGCGTCATCACCGGCTGTGAGAAAGCCTTCGACAACTACAAGGACACCCCCGCGTCTCCGCGAGATCGAATCATTCGGCTTCCGGGGGGTGTGCCGCCAGCCGGGGGGGCTCCGCAGGCTCCGGGGGGGTCGAGCGCAGGTCCGGGCGGTAGTGGCAGTTCGTCCGGGTCGGGAGCGCAATCGTCGTCGGGTCCGACCTCTGGTAGTCCGTCGTCGAGTTCGCCGGGGTCGTCTCCGTCGACCGAGCCATCCTCAGCTTCCACGAAGTCCGCCGACGACATCATGTCGAAGATTCAGTCCATGGGGCAGCCGGTGAGCAATCCGGCGATGACTCCGATGGCGGGCATGAACCCCATGGCTCGCGGTATGGCCCCGGGTGGGCTCGCTCCGGCTGGTCCGGTATCGGCTGGTGGTCCGGGCGTGATGTCTGACGATGACTTCAACTCGCTCCTCGCTCGCGCTACCCCGTCCTCTGCGATCTCCACGACCCCGTCCTCGTCGAGCCTGTCCGGCAGCGGGGGCATGCCGCCCCTGTCCGGTAGTGGACAGAACGGTGGATCTGGCAGCGGAACCAAGCAGCCGCCTTCGCAGAACCTGTCCAGCCCCGGGACCCGGCCGACAGGAACGACGACTACGCCGATCTCGGACGCCAACAGCGCTCAGAACGGCCGCGGCGGCGCTGGCATGCCGATGATGCCGATGATGCCGATGGGTGGCGCCCCCGGCGGGGGTGGCGGCGGCGGTGGCGCGGCCAAACGCGAAACCGGACTCAAGGGCCCCGAGGCTGACATCGCGAACCACATCGGTCACCCGGTCATCACCACGACCCCGGTCGTCAACGACCCATCCAACAAGTCCGTCCACTCCGACCAGACCATGAAGGCGTAACCAATGGTCAATCCTGACTTCAATACCCCGCCCGCCAATCCGCTCGAAAACCTCACCGGTGTCGCTGCCGGCACCCAGGCGCCGCGGATCCAGAATCCTGTCCCCGGCGCGGACTACGCCGGACCTGACTGGCTCGATGGTGAGCGGATCGCCGCAACCATCGGCGGGACGATGGCCGCAACGTACATGGCCCGAGGACGAATCCCAGGGCTCGGGGGCAGCCGAGACGAGGTTCGCGAGTTCCGTGAGCTCGCCGACGCTGCCACCACCCGAATGAACCCGCTCGCGGCCGCCGACAGCGGAAAGCGGTTCGACGTCGGCCAGATGAAGCCCTGGAGCGACTCCGCCGGCCGTGCCGTCGCCACGTCCGCGCGCGGAGCCGACGGGCTCGCGCACCTGGCTCCGACGATGGCCTCGAATGCGATGTCCGGGGTCCTGGCCGGATCGGCGGGACAGGGCGCGGTCTACGAAGCGGGCGAGGCGATAGGGCAGAAGTTCGCCAAGGACTGGCAACAGGCCAGTGAGGCGCTTCGCTCGTCGCCGGGATCGGTGGTGAGTCCGGCCGACGTCAACAGCACCTCCGTCGTCGGCCAGCCTGCCGGCGCGGCGAGCAGTGCCCCCGTATCGGGAGTCGACTCGCTGACCGATACTGTCGGCCACCTGGATTCGGCGGCGTTGGGCAACGTAGCCACCGACAGCGGCCCACTGAAGGCAGTCGTCCAGGAAGGCCTGGAGGGCCAGGTCCAGAACATGCCGGCGGCGCAGCGCGCCATGCTCACCGACGCCTTCGACCAGGCGCCCCGCGCAGCCGTGCAGGAGCTCAATGCGCAGGCCTCCCGCGGTGTCCGCGAAGGCCTGGAGCAGGCTTTCGTCGGCATGAACCACACCCCGGCCGAAGCGAAGAAATTCGCCGACGAGGCGATGAAGCACCTCGGTTCGGTGGCGCTCAAGCCCGCCGAAGCCCGCAAACTGCTCGCCGACGCCGTCGCGCTCCCTGAACGCGGAGCCCTCCGCGCCGGCACCGCGAAGGTCTCCGACTGGGCCCGCCACCATGGCGTCAGCGCCGTGGAAAAGGCCAAGAGCCTCAAAGCGGCTGACAACAAGATCGTCCGCGCCACCGTGGCGCCGTCGTCGCGGGCGATGAACCGATTCCTGCGACCGAACACCTCGACCCTGCGGCACGCAGCAACCAACCCCGCATCCAAGGCTGCGCTGAAGGAAGTCGCCAAGACTGGCGGCCGACTCGGCGTACTCAACGCCGCCCGCATGGGCGCGGTGAGCATTCCGGTGGCCGGCTGGGTTATCGGCGCAGTCACCTCCGCAGCCTTCTGGGTCTTCGACCCCGAAGAACGCGGCATGTGGAAGTCGCTGGTCGAGAACATGAAGAGCGGATGGTGGGGCGGCGCCAACACCCCCGACATCGACGCCAAGCCCTGGTTCCCCGAGACCCAGTGGTACCCACTGTGCGCGGACGGCAACCGCGACCCGGCAATCCGCACCGCGGACCAGCTGGTCAGCGAGACGATGCTCGCAGCTTTCGGGATCGAGAGCTCGGCAGATATCGGCGGCCAAGACAACGGACTCTGGCGCCTTGACGCCTACCCATCGATGAAGATCGGCGACGGCGGCATTGACAAAGCCACCCGAGACTTCCAGAACCTGTCGAATACCGTCGTCGCCGACGTCGACGCACTCCTGTCGGAACTGACAGCGATCAAGGCACGCGCGCAGAACGAGCCGATGGTCGACCAAGTCTTCAAAGCAGGCCTGGACGCGGCGATGAAGAACATCGACGAACTGGCCACCTCCATCCTGCCGTCGCTGACTAATCTGCAAAGCGCAGCCGGAATCGAAGCGTCGAACCTGTGGGGGCAGATATCCCAGCAGAACGGGCAGGCCCGCGAAACGATCGCCAAGTCCAACCAGGGGATGAGCTGGAACCCGATGGAGTTCTTCGGGCTCTTCTCCGCGAACGAGCTCCAGGGCAGCCTCGGCGACGTCTCGGGGCTACTGACCCGCACTCAGGAGGCGGTTAACGACACGCAGTCGAAGACCCGACCACTCACTAACGGCTGGGCCCTGAGTATCCAGACCACCGATCAGTCGTCCCTGGGAGCCGGTAATCCCGCGCGTGAGCGTAACCGTGGTGACGCGCCGACCTCTCCGTCGATCGGCGTTCCCGCCTCTCCGTCTCCGATTTCCCCGGTCTCGCCGTCGGCTCCGTCTCCGTCTGCGCCGACGAGTACGAAGCCTGGCCTGCAGGAGACGATCAAGGACATCCTGGCCAGTCAGCCGGCGCAGACTGCGAACAATCAGGCCGCGAATGCGGCCAATGACCTGGCTCGGCAGTTCGGTCAGATGATGACCCCGAATGCGTTCGGTGGCGGCATGAATCCGTTCCAGCAATTCCGGCAGCAGCAGTACCCGCAGTCGCCGTTGACTCAGTCGCCGTACGCACCGAAGGCTCAGCCGGCAGCAGTGAAGAAGCCGGATCTGGCCGCCAAGCCGGCAGCTCCGGCAGCAGCAGTCCCCAAGGCAGCCGACCAGCCTAATAAGGCAGAAGCGCCTGCGGCCAGCAAGCCAGCGCCCGCGGTTCCGCCGAAAGCCGCCGTGCCGGCCACGACGGCACCGAGCCCCGGTGCCGCCGACAAGGTGGACACCGCCGCCGCCGATACCGACGAACGCGGTAGCCACAAGGTCAAGGTGGGCGAGCATGAAGTGAGCTTGCCCAGCGCCAAGCACGCGGACCTGCTCAAACAAATGATGAGCACCGACGGGCAGCAGCACCCCAGCGTCCGAGAAGCAGCCCAGCGCGCCGGATTCGATCTGCCGCCCGAGAACAGCGACATCGGACAACGTGTGCCATCCCCGGCGAAGCTCCAGCCGGGCGACGTCATCATCGGCGACAAGGCGCAAGGCGTCTACACCGGGGACGGCCGGGTCTACACCACCGACGGTAAGGAGATCCCACTATCGAAGATGTCGATGAGCGGGCCTCACCAGGGGTTGTTCCACCTGGCCGGCGGCGACGATGGTGGCGACCCCCCTCGCAGTGGCGATGGCGGCGACAAGCCCGATAAGCCCGACGGGCAGGACAAGGATGGTGGGGATCGGAGTGTGGACCGCGCTGCGGAGCGGCGCGATTCCGGTCGTGGTGGCGGGTCTCGTCCGCCCGCAGCGCTCTAGCTAACGACCGGTCCGGTCGTTAGCTAACGGCACGTATTGCATATTCATAGTGCGTGGATATACATTAAGGGCAAGCCTTACGGGGATCTGCTGAGAGGGGCGGGACATGAAGAACCTGATTGCTGCGGTCGCCATTAGTGTGATGGCGTTGTTCGCATCGGTTTCCGCGCCCGCACACGCCTCCGGGGGAATGGTCGCCGGAGTGGATCTCAGCAACAGTTTGGTGGCCATGCCTGGCGCACAGTGGTGGGCACAGAAGAGCGGCGGTGCCTGTTCGATCGGATGGATCGTTAACGACGGATCGGCAAACTACGCTTTCACCGCCGGACATTGCGCGGACGCAGGTGATGTCGCGTTCCTGGGTAATGCGTCACGGGCGTTGGGCAAGGTGGCTATTTCTGATCTGCGGATCTCTGACGGCTATGTCGCAGAATTCGACCATGCTGCGGTGAAGCTCAATCAGTCCGTCGCGGTGAGCGATCGTGTGCCAGGGTTTGGCGCTCCGACTCGGATCATGTCGGTCGAAGAACTCGAGCGCACTCGACCCGACCTGTGTGCAGTCGGCAGTACGACCGGTCTGCAATGCGGCGAGTTCTTCGGGCTAGCGCTGGAAGACTCCCAGGGCGTGTTTCATGTGTCGGGTCTCGATGGAGATTCGGGGGGCGCGGTGTTCGCGGTGGAGGCTGACGGCGCCGTGGTCGCGGTCGGAACGCTCGTCGGAACCGAAAAGGGATCCCCTGATCGGACTGTCGTCCAGCTGTTGGATGGGTCTTTGCCGGTGGGAATGTCTCTCGGCCAGATCTGATAGGCGCAGTCGGGGCGTGTCCTTCGAACCCGGTTCAGTGGTCCATGGTGGCCGCTGGACCGGGTTTCGTACTTCTTTGCTGCATGCGGACGCAAAAGTTGGTCCGTTTGGACCCTATTCTGCGATAGAGAAGTGTCTGGGAGCACCTCTATGATTGGGGCGAGATTCAGCCGGTAGAGAGGGGTGCGAGGCGCAATGGTGGACCTTCGTGTCGACATGGGCGCGGTCGACGCTGCTGTTCGCGCGGCTCGGTCGGCGGTTGAGGACAAGATTGCGCCGGCGCGCGGTGGTGCCCCGGATCCGCGGTTTGATGGTGCGTCGAAAGAGAATCGGGATGACGGGCGGCGTGCGAAGGATCGGACGGACCGGGTCGCTGACGGTGCTGCGAAAGCGGTCAAGGGGCAACGGAACATCGATGCCGCTGGCACGAGTCAGCTGAATCGGCAGTCCACGGTTCCGTCGTCGCAGAATTCAGGGTCCTCGCCGCTGAGTCAGCAGCAGTACCAGCAGCAGATCCGGCAGATGATGTCGCCGCAGATGCAGCAGCAGGGTGCGAACTGGGCCAACCAGTTGGCGCCGGCAGCGCAACAGACGCTGGGGATGGGTGCCGGGTCGGTTTCTCAGTATCCGCCGGGCACCATCGAAATGTCGCGGTCGCAACTCGCGGCCCTGTTGGCGGCCGTGGAGAGTGGCGGCGGCGGTGGAGAGGGCGGCGCCCCGGGCGGGGGTTCGAATGTCGCCTCGTTCGGGGAGGTCTCGAATAAGGGGGCCTTGTCTGTCGATGAGGTCGTCATCCAGAAGACCGGTGCCGGGGTCCTGTCGAAAGAGGAGACCGACGCGGTCATCCTCAAAGCGCTGGAAGCGAACGGGATCACCGATCGTGAGGCGCAGGCCCGCTGGCTGCCGACGATGCGTAACGTTATCGAGCACGAGTCCACGCGAAACCCGGACGCCGGTAACGGCTACGACAGCAATGCTGTCGGGGAGCGGCAAGGCGATGGGTTGCCGGCGAAGTCCTCGCGCGGGTTGGCCCAGACCATTCCCAGTACTTTCGCTGCCTATCACGTTCAGGGGACCTCGACGAACATCTACGACCCGGTCGCCAGCGTCGCTGCGTCGGTCAACTACATCAGCCACAGGTATGGCGGTGGCGTGAAGGACGGCACCACGCTGGGTGATTTCAATGCGGTCCGCTCCGGCGGATCCTACGTGGGCTACTGACCGGGGGAGACGGCGTGGACAGCAACCTCAATACAGGACCAGACGGCTGGAACCAGCCGTACGTGTCCGCGCGCCTTTTCGAAGGCCGACCGATGGTGTTCGTCAACCCTGCCGTGTTCACCGACCGCCCCCCGGGTGACGTGATGGCCGAGCAGATCGCGGCAGCCATCAACGGGCTGCTCGACGCCCAGGACAGCTACGACACCCACACTGATTCCATCGACGGCGTGGCCGTCACCAACGAGTAGGAGCGCCCCGATGGCCCCTGATCCTCCTTTCGCTGACCCGTTCCTCACCGGGAACTGGATCGACCAAGACGCCGGCCAGTGGGATGCGTTGGCCGCCGACGAGGCCTCGCTGGCCGCGATGGTCAACGGCCAAGCCGACCAGCTGTTCGGCGCCGGAAACCAGGTCGTGCAGTCGATGACTGGCGCCACCGGTGAAGTGGTGACCGGGCAGTTCATGGGCCGATCGGGCGATCTGCGTAACACCGGTGCGAGAGCGATCAACCACGGCCGCACCTATACCCAGGCTGGGGCGAATGTGCGGGCCGGGCAGGCCGCGCAGACCGGCATTCTCACGACCGTCCAATCGACGGACGCGGCCCTGCAGGCCCAGGCGCTGGCCGGGAACTGGCCGCCGGGTCGGCTCGCAGCTGAACGTATGAAGTTGCGTGGTCAGGGCCGGGACGCGATGGGGGTGGTCCGCGGGCAGTTCGATGAGGCGCAGACGGCGTTGGCCGCTGACCACAATGCTGGCCGTGCCCCCGGTGAATCTTCCCGGATGAGTGGCAGTGAGCCCCTCGGTGGCAGCACGCCGATCGCCCCGGGCAGTGTTCTGGGTTCGCAGACTGGTGGCTCGGGGGCCTTGGGTGCGCTGTCGAGCATTCTCGGCGACCCGTCACAGACGGCTGCGCTGGCGCAGACCGCGCTCCCGATGATCATGGCGTTCATGCCGGCGATCATGGCGATGGCCAGCGCCGGGATGAGTGCCCTGGGCGGCGGCACCGGGATGACCGGAATGGGATCGCCGTACGGCGCCATGGGTTCGCCGATGGGCATGGGCAACCCGATGATGGGTGGCCTCGGCGCCAGCCCCATGGGCGGTATCGGTGGCGCGAGCGCACTCGGGGCCGGCCCGCTCGCGGGCGGAGCTGGCGCGATGGGCGGGCCAGGACCGCTCGCCGGCGGCGGTAGCGGTTCGCCTGCGCTCGGCGGCATCGGCAAGCTCCTCGGCGACAGCAGCAAGGGCGGCGGTGGCCCGCTGGCGGACCTGGGCCGCAAGATCGACGACATCGCGACGGGCAAGACGCGACTGGGGATCGTGCACGATGAGGGCTCCGACGGGGAGATCACGCGTGTGCAGTCCATCGGACTCGACGGTGCCCGCGAAGACCTGTTCGATACCGGCGGCACCGAGAACACCCCCGCCTCGGGGGTCTCGGAGAAGGTGGAACCGTCCGCGCCCGCCGGCGCCCCCGGAGGAGCCCCGGCAACCCCGGGCGGCTCCGAGCGGCCCTCGGTGGGCGGCGACGGCGGCTTCCCCGAACCGCAAGCGGCGGAACCGTCCGGGCAAACGCCGGCGGTGGCGCAGGCCACCCCGGATGAGCCGGTCGTGGCCGGCGACCCCGTCGACCAGCCCGCCGCCGGCGGCGGCGCGGGCGACACCGGTGGCGACAGCCCGGTGGTAACCAGTGACGCCATCGGCGCGCACCTGTCGTTCGCCGAACCGGTGCTGCCGGTGGACAGTCCACTGCCTGTCGATGCCCCCGACGCCGCCGCTCGCGTCGTCGCTGGTGCCGGGCTGGGCACCGACCTGACCTCGACCGCGGCCCCGGCCGCCCAGGCGCCGGGTGCGGGCGCTGCACCGATCGCCCCGCACCCCAGTGCCGGCATGCCCCCGCTGGGGTCACCGGCGCCGGCCATGGGTGCACCTATGACGCCGATGGGCAGCCCGATGGGTGCGCCCATGATGCCGATGGGCGGCATGCCGCCGATGGCAGGCATGTCCCCGATGGCACCCCCCGCACCAGCACCAGCGCCGGCACCCGCGGCGGCCCCGCAGCCCGGGCAGGCGTCGCACCAGATGGGGCCGGTGGCAACGGTCCCCGACGCGCCGGCCGCCCACGCCCCCATCGTGCCGCGCGGTATCGACACCATCGGCGCCGCGGCCGCGGCCGCGTTCCCGATGACCGGTGCCGCCGCCTTCCTGTCTCTGCTGCCGAACCCAAAGGCTCAAGCACACGCGCATCTCGCGGCGATCGCAGCAAGCCAGGAATCGGTCGAACAGGCGCAGCCGGTGGCCATCGGTATCTTCGAGAACGCTGGCGCTTTCACCTACGTGTATGCGTCCGTGGACGGACTGGGCTTCATCCCCCCGCAGGTGGAACTGCCCGCCGCGATCACCCCGCTGTCGGTGCTGGCCGACAAGGACGCCGACTTCTTCCGCGACTGGGCCGGGCACACCGACCCGATCAAGAAGCTCCGCGCCTACTCCGACTCCCCGCACTGCCAGATCGGCACCTACGTGGGTGGAGTGTCGATGATGACCACCGAAGAGTCCGCCGTGCAGACCCGCGACCAGAAGGACGCGATCGTCGAATCGGGTGTGATGTCGGCGCTGGCCGCCGGCCGGGAAGCCTTCGGCCCCAAGGTCGCACTCGACCGCATCTCTTTGGCGCTGATGTCGGAGATGGCGGCCCTGCCGGAGGAATTCCACGACGGTCTGGACATGAACTATGCGCGCGTCATCGCCAGCCGCTGGGCGACGCCCGCCGACCGTGACCCGCGGTACCCCTACTACTGGCGGGCCTACCTGATGTACTCGGCATTGGCTGCAGTGGAGGCGCAGGCAGTCGACGACGCCCGGTACTACGTGGCGGAGATGTCCCGCATGAGCAACGCACTGTGACCGGCAGCGGCACAGCGAAGGGAAGGTACAAACGATGGTCGTCTCGTTCAACGTCGGGGAACTGAACCAACACATCACGGGGGTCGGGGAGGTCGCCGACACCTGCATTGACCGCGGGCAGAAGCTGCCGGGGGCGATCGAGGCTGCGACCGCCCCGATCGACGTCGTCGACATCGAGATGGCCGGGGACCTGCAGCGAGTGAAAGCAGCACTGGGCGGACAAGCCCAAACTCTGGGCGCGATGTACACCGCGCTCGGTGGGCGCGTAGACACGATGGCCCAGCAGCTGGGGCAGTACCGGGATCAGGCGTTGGCCGTGACGCAGGTCGGCGCCGATGGCGTCGCGAAGATCACCTCTGGCGCGGACGCCGCGAAAGCGGCCAAGGGGCTTGGGGGCCTCACGGACAAGGCGAAAGAGTCTGCGCCGTCGAAGAACCCGGTCCCGAAGGGGCACTTCCTGGAGGGATCTGCGGCGTTGCTGCTGGGTGCGCAGGGAGGTGAGGCGCCGGCGAAACCTCAGCAGGAGGTTCCGTCGCTGGCACCATCGGGCACCTACGGGATGAAGAAGTCGCCGGTCGGCGGCGACGGGCCTCCTGCTGGCCAGTAAGAGGCTGTCGGGGGGGATGTCTAGCATGATGGGGAAGAGCAGTGCTGGATTCGTATGAAGGGAGGACGATGATGGACGAGCCGCTGTTGCCCGTCGCGCGCAAGTACGCGAACTTGCAGCAGAACCTGCTGTCGGTGCGTGACAACGTGGCTGTGTTCGTGTCGGACTCCTCCGACATCGAAGACCCGGTGCAGTTCGGTCTGGGCGTGATGAACGGCCGGATCGTGGAGATCACCTTCGACCAAGCTCTGCTCGACGACTTCGCTGACGACGATGTACATCTGGCTGCGACCAGCCTGGACTCATACATCAACATGCTGATCATCGAAGCCTTCGATAACTACTCCGTCGCCGTCGCCGAGTACATGGCCGACGGCGTCTTGGACTAGAACTGTCCCGACTTTCGGCTGGCGCAAGAGCGCTGGCGGACCTCTAGTGGGCTACTGCACTTCCGCGGCGCCGCGTGCGGCGGCAACGACCTCGTCGAGCTGTCGGCGAATCAGCCGTGCGCGGGCCTCGTGACTGGCGGTTGAGTCGAGGAAGTCAGCGGTCCAGGCCCGCACGGTTTCTCCCGACATGGTCAGCAGTCGCTCGCGGACGGCCGCTGCGTCATGGCCCGGGACGAAGGCGACGACTTCGAGTGCGGCTTCCATCGACAGGGCCTGCAGCGCGGTCGCGACGACCGCGGGCGAGACAGGGTGACCACAGTGGGTGCTCGGCACGATGTTGTGTCGGTGGAGCTGTGCCCACAGCCCCGAGGACAGTTCGTCGCCCCGCTGGATCAGTGGTGTCACATCGCGGTCGGCGGGCCAGGCAAGCACCGCGTCGTACAGCATGTCGAAGGCGTCGACGCAGCCAGCGAGATCCGCCTGCTGCTTGGCGGAGAACGCCGCGTAGCACGCCATGATCTCCACCTCGGTAGCGGCAACAGGCTCGTTCATACCGGCGACCATACAGTCTCCGGGTGACAAAAACCAGCAAAATTGCTCAATGGGCAATCTGAAAGTGCTCGCTACTGGGGCTGCAGACATCCAGTCGGTAGCGTCAAGCGCTGGGCTAACGTGTTTCCCTGACACGCAATGAGCAATGATTGAGCATGTCGGAGGTTGCCCATAAGATCGGGGCTATGACTTCCACTACTTGGCCTCAACTGGAGCATGCCTTGCGGGCGGCAGGCCGCACCCGGGGCTGGCTCGCTGACCAACTCGGCATCCACCGCCGCACCCTTGCGAACTGGGAACACGGCCACACCCGCCTACGCACTACCGCCATCCCCGAGATCGCGAAACTCCTGCACGTCGACGAAGCCGACCTCGCGCCAACGGGAATCGACGTCGCGGCGCACCAGCTGCCCGCCGAGTGGGCGCCGCACTGCGAACTCCTCGACCCGGTAGAGCCCGGCACCCCGGAATGGGTGGCACAGCGCAGCGCCGGCATCGACTGCGCGGAGCTTGCCGGCGTACTCGGGGTAAGCGGCGCACTCTCACCCATGTCGATCTGGCTGGCAAAAACCTCCGCGACACCCGAAACGCCCGAGGGCAACAAGTGGGACCGGCGACAGCTGCCCTATCTCCTCGCGGACATCGAAACCGCGGCCGAGGTCCGAATCGCGCCCGTCGGCGCCGTCATCTCCACCCGCCACCGGTGGCTGCAGTACCAGCACTCGGCCGTCACCGCGCAGACCGGACTGATCGTCCATGCACTGCCCGGCACCCTCCGCCGGCCCCCGCGAACACTGCCGGCCGCCACCGCCGCCGACCCGCTGTACGTACAGCTGCAGGGCGCGATGATCGTCACCGGGGCCCCCGCGGCCATCGTCGCCTGGATCGATCGCCGCGGCGAAAGCCGCCACCATACGGTCGCCGCCGACACCGACATGCAGGAACGCATCATCGCTGCCGGTGAAGACCTCTGGCGACACATCACCGACCGCACGCTCCCCGAACTGGACGGACTGCAAGTCACCGCCGAAGCCCTCGATCTGCTGCACGGCACGGCGCTGGGTGCGGGGGAGGCGGTCGTGGACGTCGATGGCGCGGCTGCGGAATGGGCGGCCCGTCACCAGTACCTGACCGCCCACATCGAGCAGCTGCAGACCGAGCGCGATCAGATCGCCAACCAGCTCCGGGCGCTGGCCGGCGACCGCACAGCGATCCTCGACGAGCGCGGGGTCAAGATCATCTCGCTGACCCCGGACGGGATCCACGAAGACCGGCTTGTGCGGGACTACCCGACGATTGCCGCGGAAGTCGTCACCGAGGCAGGAGCGCTCGATGTTCAACTCCTGGCGCAGCGTCACCCGGAGATCGCTCAGAGGCTGCGCCGCACCCGGATCGAGACGCGGCCCGCCCGCTGACCCTATGGGGGACGGCGAATCGGCATTCAGCGAGGGCCGGGGCACCTAGAAGCCTGCTAGTAGGGAAAGAAGAAAACGAAAAGTATTGACAAAAGAAACGACACAGAATTAGCGTGAGGGGTACCGGCAAGAAGAAAGCAAGGAGTATCCCCGTGACTTCGCACCTCGCCACACCCGACCTCAGCGCCAACCTCACCTACGTCTACGAATTGCCCGAACAGGTCGACGACTGGGCGGCCCTCGGGCTCTGCAGACAAGTCGACCCGGAAGCCTTCTTCCCCGAAAAAGGGGCCTCCGCGCGCCCGGCCAAAAAGATCTGCCGCCGCTGCGATGTGCGAGAAAAGTGCCTCAACGCGGCCCTGTCCGCCGGCGAAATGCACGGCGTCTGGGGCGGCACCACCCCCCAAGAACGCGCCGCAATCCTGATGGGCCGCCCCCTACCGACCGCACTGCCCCTGACCGTCGCCGAGGCGCTCCCCGACGACCTGGAGCCGTCCGCCGCCGACCTGGCCGACCCCGTACTCGACGCACTCAGCGAAGCCAGCGCCGACGACGAACTCACGCTGGACCTCGACTTCACAGCCGCGTTGAATGAGACCAGTCCTCGGCCCCGGCTCCTGCTCCTCAAGCCCGCCGGATAAGGCGAGGCCTCCCGCTCGACCAACCCGCCCCACCAGGTCGCCAGGAAAACCATGAACACCGAATACCGTGCCGCCACAACCCGCTGACTAGCGCACCGCGGCCCCAGGCAGCCCTTCCCTCGGCACGCTGTCGGCGGACGCTGCCACACTCGGCACAACATCGCCAGAGTGGCCACCACGAAGGAACCGATCCCTGTGACTGACAAACTGACTGCCGCATTCGACACCATCGCCGCCGCAGGCTACACCGCGGTGAAACTGCCCGAAGCCGACTGCGCAGACGACGGCGACGGCCAGATGTTCTTCGACGACTACGGCATCCGCGTAGACCTGACAGGAACAGAACCCGGTCAGGTGTACCCCCCCGGCCGAGAGCTCCCCGTACCGCCTCGGGTGCTGCGCGATCGCGCAGCCGCGCTCCTGGCCGCCGCAGCCGCCGCCGAGTCACGCCAGCGGAGACAGAACAACGAACCGGCCGCCGAGCGCGAGAAGGCCTCCGCCTTCGTCACCGACACCCTTGAACGCGGTCACCGCGCACTCACCGACCCCGACGATCTGACGCTGGCACTCAACCCCGAGCCACTCACCGCGGACCTCGTGGCCGCACTGGAAGACCTGCTCGGCCACCCGCGTACCGCCGAACCCCGACAAGCCGGGAGACAGCCAGCCCAGGCCCCGGCAACGCCCCACCCCGACACCGTCGAGATGATCGACGACGCGCGCAGACTCGCGCTCTACCGCGGACCCGGCCGCCAAGACAGCACCCTCCTGACCAAGCTCGCGGACACTGTCGAAGCGCTGCAGTCCGAGAACGCGGCACGGAAGGACGACCACTCCCGTGCGGCGCAGGAGTGCGCCGCACTGAAATCGCGCATGCAAGCGCTGGCCGGCTCCCCGAACTGCACCTGCCACATCGACACCCTCGGCCAGCACAGCCCCCAGTGCCAAAGCTGGCTTGCCCAACGCCTACTCGCCGCACTCGACGCCGAGCCCACGCCGTGACCTGGCCCGCGAGAACACACCGTTGAAATACACCGTCACCTTCGCCAACCCGACGGACTGGTCGGTCGAAGTCGAAGCAGAGAACCCGGCCGAAGCCTTCGACCGCGCCAACGAAGAGTTCGACTATCCGAGCCTGTGTCACCAGTGCGCCACGCACCGCAACGACGGGGACTGGGAAGCCGCCTTCGCCACCGACGAGGCCGGGACCGAAACGCCAGCATGACCGGCCCGCCGCCATTTCAGCGGCCCCCGACCCCACGCCAGAGGAGCCACTCCGGTCCCGCGCCGCCGGTCGCCATGGGTGGACCGCGCTCCCGACCACGGCCGACAGGAACGCCCCCACCGAAAGCGGCGAGGTGGCGCCATGAGTCACCATGAGAGGCTCACGCAGCTGGGTCGGTGGCGCGGGAATCGGCTGCAGGCGTTCGGCGTTGACTGGACGCGGCGCGCCCCTGAAGTCGGGGCCTCCTCGGGAGCTGATGCCGTGCCAGCACGCGGTCATCGACCAGATCGCGGCAGAGTCGGCCCACGAGATGGAGCGGTACTCCGATCCGTCGGTGTGCCCGGCGTGCCGACAGGTGATCACCCGCCGGCAAAAGACCGTGGTCTTCGATCGCAACCTGTACGGGCTGGGCGTCGTCGTGTTCCATACCCGCCAGCTGTGTCTCGCCGCGGCCGCCGACTACGACAAGCGGGTGCACCGAGAAGACCAGCAGTACCAGCTCAACTGTCCCGGCCAAATGCTGCGTGCGCAGTCCCGTTCAGGGACTTTCTCCTGCTGCACACAGCGGAACTGCCGCGGCGCAAAATCCCCGCATGCGGGCGGTATCCGTTGGCAAAGCCTCAGCGAGTGCCCTGACGGCTACTTCCCGGTGCGCTTCTAGCGGGGGTTCAAGTCGCTGACGGCGCCGTCGGCCAAACGCAGCATGCCGTCAGCGCCCGCCGCGGTGATCGCCTGAGCCTTCGACAGGTAGGTGCCTAGCCCTTCGTCGCAGCCGTGAAAGCGGGAGGCGACGTTGCGGGACCAATCGCCGAGCCGCACTGCTTTGATGGCCAACTGTCCAGCTGCGTTCTGCACAGCAACGCGTACCGCCGGGTCGTAGTCGGTCACGGAACTGGGCAGTGCTTCCAAGCGGGGGGCAAGTTCGGTGATCAACGTGTCCCCGAGAGTGGCGACAGCGTTCCCGGCGTCGCTGATCTGGCGCACATACGTCGACACGGAAGGAACGTGGATGACGACACTCATTGCGGGACTGACCTCCTGGTGGACGGCTCAAGGGTAAAGGGAATCGCCGCAATTCTCGCGCGCTCTCACGCACTTACCGTCCGTCGCGAGGCGCCGCACGCCCGAACCTGCCACTAGCGGGCAAAAATGAGAGAGAGAACCCGCCCCCCAATCCCTAGAATGAGCGGTGTGGGCCCACTCCCGTACATTCCTCGCGCAATCCCTGTCGGTCACGTCAACCTGGATGTGAACCTCGCGGATGCGGCGCTAGGTGCGGTGAATGACGTACGGCGGCTCGGCGCGGAAGTCTTCTCCGGGAAGACCGCGTCGGCTGTCGATTCACTGGTGACTGTTCTGTCCGGCCAGTCCTCCGACATCCACCGGCAGACCGGGGAACTGAAAGACCAGACCGCCGGGCTCCGCAAAACCATCGACGACTACAACCGGCTACACGCGGGGCTGATCAAGGAACAGCAGGACGCGGCGATGGCGCTGGCGCACGTGTCCCCGTACGACCAGTCCGCCTACGACGCGGCCCAGATTCGGCTGCGGGGGGCGATGAGGGAGGTCGATGCTGCCCGCACCCGGTTCATCGCCAGCCTGGACTGGTACCAAGGCATCAACGGGCAGCCCACCGGGGGCGCCGATGTGATCCTCGATCCCACCGGAATGGCGGGATACATGAACGGCGAACAGCTGATCAACCTCGTTCGAACGTCGTACGACAAATCGCTACGAGCCCTGGACCCCACCGGCGAACTCAGCAAAGGCCGGAAGGTGTTGGTCCAGTTCCGTGACATCGCTCCGGACGCGCAGGGCAGGCGCGCAGAGGCCATGTGCGGCACCGACGCCGACGGCAACGCGGTCATCACGATTGGCCGTCACAATGCGGAACTCAGGCCCGCCCAACTGAGCGGCATAATCGAGCACGAAGTCACCCACGCCGTTCAAAACTATCCAGGTGCAGACAAAGCCGCGAACGGCGAAGCCGGCGTCGCTCCGAGTTGGGTTACCGAAGGCCTGGCCGACTACGTTCGCTACTTCGCCGACGGCGACCCTGCCGCCAATCGCACCAATCCGCTCCTACTTCAAACCTCCACCGACAAATGGGAGGGCGGATACCAGCCAACCGCCGAGTTCTTCTACTGGATGAACGAACAAAAGCCGGGCCTCGTCACCGAAGTGCACCAAGCTGCCTCCCGCGGCTCCTACTCAGATGCGCTGATCTACACCAAATTCGGTGCCACCAGCATGGAACAGGTGTGGATCGACTTCGTCACCGAAGCCGGGGCTCAGGGGACCGGGTCTCCGGGCATGCTCTCCCTGAAACAGCCAGGATGATCGCGATGGAGCCCGGCTCATGTCGGGGCCGGCCGATACTGTTCCGGGCATGTTCACCGAAACCATTGGCGACGCCACCATCACCGTAGAATGCCTGGGCGTCGACTTCACGCAGGGCCGCCGCCAGCTGTACCGATACACCATCACAACCGCCGACTGGTCGCACACTGCTGGGGATATCCGTTCCGGTGTCGGCGCCGAACCGGACGAAGAAGAAGCATTCCGGACACTCTTGGCGTTCCTGTCGGCATGCGCAGAGTCCCGCGCGTACGCCGGGGACAGCGAGAATGCGGACCTGTTCCCCGAGGATGTTGGCGCATGGGCCGAAGCGAACTCCGACGAGATCGCCATCCTCGGCGCCGAGCCCGACTAGCCAGCCAGGCGGCCGCGCGCAGCCACCGCAGCCACACGCCAGCCGGGCTGCTACCGACCCGGCTGCGCGGCGGCGTACAAGTACCGCTGTCCGGCGGGGTCGGTGAGGGACTCCCAGAGGTCAAGCACTGGCTGACCGCACCGAGAAAACCACGCCTCGATCGTGTCCGCGGGTTCGGTGGCGGTGGTGACCTCCACGCGCAGATATCCGGGATCGCTGTCATCGTCGGCGGTGCCGTACACGACGACAGCGGCCACCCCCAGCACGCCCGCCCCCGGGCCGAATGCCGCCTCGAAGCCGGCGGCCACCGAATCTGCGTAGTCGTCGGACAGGCACACACCGTCGGCGACCTCCTCATCGCGCTCCCACCCGCCGGCCGTGCCGCGAGCCACCGCCGCCCGATAATGGCGGCCATTCGGCTCCTCAATCACGATCAGAACCGACCCGTCGCCGCGACGATGCAACGAATACTCGAAAGTGCGGGCGGTTCGGCGCACATCATCGCCATCGAACTCGGCAATGGACGAATCATTCAATATAGTGTTCATGGCGCGCGACGCTATCACCGGCTCCCGACACGCGCCCGAAGCAGTCGAGAATAGTACTCTTGAACCGAACTGTTGCGTCTCGTCAGTGGGCGCCCACGAAAGGAAACCGGGCCTGTGAACGAAGAGCGCGACCAGGAACTCGCGGACACATTGCTGGAGATGATTCCCGGCGATCTCGCAGCCACACTCAACGTGACGCGCATCGACGGCGGCTGGTGCCTCAAAATGGCGGCAAATGGAACCCACTGCATTGACGTCATCGCAATGGCGTTCAACTGGCGGGTCATGCTCTCTCCGATTGATGCGCCCGGACCACACCGCGTCGCCGACGCGGCCTGGTGCTATTTCGGGCACGGGAACACCCCGGAAGGGCGCCCTCGCACGATGAGTACCGCACTGGCGGTAGCGGTGCTTGCCGTCGCCGCATGGGACGGTGAAGGAGACCCCGCCGGATACAACAAACGCGCCTTCCCCGACCCCTACACGCGCGAACCCTAACCGCTAAGGGAGCCCCCGGCTGGCGCCAGATCCTCCGCGCGGCTCCAGTGTCGGCGACTAATGCGACACTGACCCTGGCCGCAGACCTTGCACACACGAAAGGCTATGAAGATGAGAATCGTCGGATATACGTGGCGGGCGGAAAACTACCGACCCGAAGCCCTGATCGAAGCACTCATTGCCGACGGCACGCTGGCGCCGGGGGCGCGGTCGCTGACACCTGAAGAGGCACTCGACCAAGCGGCGGGCGTCGCCGGCATCGACCGCTACGACGAGCGCACCTTCGACAGTGGCGACTTTCCCAAGGTGATCCACGCAGGCCAAATCACCGACGACGACAGCGACTGGTACCAGCCCTAACCTGCACTCATTTCCGTCGGGTGCGCCCGGGCATGCAAGAACAGAACGCCCCCACGCAGAGACGCCCGCCCCGCTTGTCTGGGGGCGGGCGTCTGTGCGTCATGCCAACTGCCGGCTAGAACTCGGGCTCACGATCGGCCGGGGACCGGAACATTTCCGGCTCATCGGGATGCCCGTCGTCGTCGCACTTCGGGCACAAGGTCTTCCCCCGCGGGCAAGAGGAACGTCTTGCCGCACTTCTTGCACTCCTTCAGGTCATAGCTCATTGGGTTGCTCACCTCCTTATCTCTTCGACTGGGCACCAAGGTGACCACGACCGGAGGGGATTCGCCAACCGCATGCAGCAATTGGGGGATAACCCTGAAGATGCGGATGGAAACACGCTCAGTCACACGCGTGCCGGATGATCCGATACGGCACTCCCTGGGGAGAGTAGGGAAGCGACAAAAAACGGTCTCACGGCCCGTCGCTATGTCCAGGACGAGATCGGCGTGGCGAACCCCGGAATAAGCGTGGGAGTGGTGACGGTCTGCAATAATGAATACAGATCAAGGTGATCGGTAAGTACGCTGACTGATAGGGAATTCATGGGCCAGAAGAAGGAACTATACGAACATCTCGTTCTCCGGGACTTCCCGGCTGCCACGCGCGTGTTCGGGGTCGAGAAGTCCGGGGAGCTTGTCCTCGACTACGCAGACGGGATGGAGGACGAAGAATCGTTCTACAATTTCAAAGACGATACCAAGACTGCCGCCGCGCTGAGTTGGAAAACGGGAGAGTCGCGACCGGCATCGGGTGATTGCGGCGAGGCCCGCGGCGGATGGGAAAAGTATCAAGACCCTGACACCTGGGTGCATGTCATCGGCTCCTGAGAACCAGGGGGTAGCGCCCTCGACGGGGGCGGAAGAAGAGTTGCGTGACACTGAACTATTCGGCGGACGTCCTACGAGGTCCGCCGGGACCAGATCGCCGCCGACCAAGAAGAACACGACCAGGAGACCCGATGATCACCCTCACCCGGCACCTCGCCGCGCACGCCGCACGCCGAGTGGACGACTGCAGCGAAATCCTGTCGTGTCTGTGCGGCTGGACCGCAGACGACGAGCAGATCGACTTCGGCAAGGTGGGCTCTGGCGTACTCGCCCAGGAGGGCGCCCAGCGGGCCGCGCATGTCGCCGCGACATGGCAGCAAGCCCGCATGATCACCGACGAGGCTGGACTCGACGCGCTGCCCTCTGGGGCGGTCGATATCTCGGAAGCGCATGGCGTTGCCGAGCAGAAGATCGGCGAAGCATGGTTCTCCGCGGCATCCAATCAGTCGTTCGAGCCGGAGCTGCCGGGCGTTGTCGTGTGGACGCCCGCCGACGGCGGTGACCAGTGAGCTGCGACCAGCACAACGTCGATTCCGCACTCGCCGGCGAAGAGCGACGTGGCCGCTGCCGAGCTTCGATTTCAGCAACTTCGGCAACATCGCCGGGATCGACGGCATCCTCGCCTCGCTGACCGTGGGGGCCTTCAACACACCGATCCCCGGAGTGACCACCCACGGCTGGTCACCAACGACATCGTCGGACTGAGTGTGCCCGGCGACCATTCAGGCGGCTGTCCCGGCCGCCGGCGCACCCGACCTCGGCGGACCGGAGCTGGGGGACAACGACCTTTAATGGGCAATTGGGGTCATCGCTGGCGCCGGGTGACACGGTCGCCGCGCTGCCCGTGGCGGACGAGGTAACTCCGGCCCCTGCAGCCCCGACCCTCGGACATGGGCGTCACCAGCTCGCGCGGCGCCGAAGCCTCCGGCATTAGTCGGTGACTGAGTGGCTTAGGGCAGCTACCAAACACAGCGTCCCCCGGATTTCTGCACAGAAATCCGGGGGACGCAATTTCGTCGTCAACGCAGATAAGGAGATCGGCGGATCAGCTAGCTGGGGTAGAACGCCATAGCGAAGTGATTGATGGGTTCGGCGAAGAAGCCGGGGGCATGCTGATCGCAGAGATCGCTGAACAGATCGAGGTTGTAGACCCATTCGTAATCGGGGCATTCCTCCCACGAGATGATCCATGCGCTCGAAGACTCTTCGTGTTCGCCAGGAAACACCTTCGGGCCGCCGAGCCCCGACCCTCCTCCGTCAGTGCTGTAGTGCTTGGACAGTGCGGCGGCGATCGCCTCCACTTGATTGCGGCGGATCTGCTTGGCCATGGTGGAAATCCTCTTCATCCGGGGGTGGTGGAGAGAAGGCTAGCTGCAGTCCCAGACAGCCCCACTAGACCCGATAAGGCTGCACGCCCCCCGTGCGTGCGACGTGGGGGGCGGGGGGCGGCATGCCCGGTGTCCCGTGTTGTCGGGGCCTCCTGCGAGCATGACGGGCACAACCTCCAAACGGGGAGGCGTGTTCGACGGAAAGGCGTAACGCAGATGGCTGGAGACACCCTGATCGACCCGAACCGGGCCCCGGCAGGGGTACCGCGTCCGCTGCTGGTGGCGGCCACCGATCTGAGCGTGCCCATCGGCGGCCCGAACGGCCGGCGACAGCGATACCCCATCGAGATCTGGGAAGTCGCCAACGGGCGCGTCTACGCGCTGATCACAGACGTGCGCGGCAACGCCTCGCTGCTCAATGCGCAGGAAGATATTGCTGCAGCGGTGCGTGCGCAGTGGCCGGCGGTCGACATGATCATCGAGTACTGGCCCGACGGAGTGATCGGCGGGGAGACGTGCGTTCAGAGCTCGGAAAACGGTGGGCACCTGGCGGCGCCCCGGGACGACCTGGCCCAACAAGGCCTGTTCCTGCCGAACTGAGACGAGGAGAATCCCGCATGCTGTACGAGTACGTGGACCATGGGACAGTGACCGTCGATGAACTCGTCGTCGGTGACCAGGTGGCGCCACCGAACGCCTTGTTCAACGACTGGAGCCACAACTACGGGGGGACTGCGACGATCCTGTCGATCGAACCCTCTGCCGAGCACCCCGGAGCCCTGCGAATCGAAGTCACAGTCGACGGCGGGGAACGACAGGTACTCGATCCCGTCAGCGGACAGTGGCCTCTCCGCTAAACGCCGCTGCCGAACCTCCCACCTAACAAGAAGAAGGACCGCGAGTAATGCCTGATTGCGACCCCCACAAATTTAGCCTGGTCGAAACCGGTTACGTTCGGACCTGGCGCGCCGAAATCGATGAGAACACCAAGACGATCCACGTGTCCAACGACGAATTCTCCGAAGAAGGAGATGAGATAGTCCTGGCCTGCCGATCGTGTGACGAGAAGAAGGCGGTCCCGCAAGGCTTCACGATCGTGTGGCCGTAAGACGAGGCGTCACCGGAAAAGAATTGCGCAGTAAAACTGTCGGCATGTCTTAGGAGCTTATCGCGCCGGGGGTTCGTACCGTGAGATCTAGTTTCTAGACCACAATGCGAGGTGCGCCATGAGAATGACCGTGACCGTTTCCGACGGAACCGCATTGGACGTCAGCCTCACCGGCCCCGACGACGCGGCCATGACCGCAGTCCTGATTCACGGACTCGGCATGGCCGCTGCAAGCTGGACACGAGTCCGCCGACACCTGCTGGCCAGCAGTCCTCAGACTCGGATCCTCGCCTACGACCACCGCGGCCACGGACGCTCCGCCGACGGGCCCCGCCACTCCCACACCCTGGCGACCCTGGCCGCGGACCTGGACGAACTCCTGGTCACCGCCGTCCCGCCCGGGCCGATCCTCCTGATCGGACACTCCCTGGGTGCAATGACCGCACTGACCTACCTGGCGAGAGGGGGCGCAGAGCGCACCCGAATCCAGGGTGTGGGCCTGGTGTCAGCCACCGCCGGCGGACTCTTCGACCACGGGGCAGCCCGCCTCCTCCCCGAACGCGTCGTCGACCGACTGCCCGCGATGGCAGAGCGCTTCCCAGGAGTATTCGACTCCGGGTGGGACTGCGCTCGCCGACTCCTGGCGCCCGCCGTCGGCACGCGCACAGGCCCCCACTGCCGGCGGCCCTCCCCGGCCGTACTCGCCGAACTCATCGCCTCGATCCGAGCGATGAACGCCCGCCCACATCTGGGACGCCTACGAGCCATTCCCACGGTCGTCGTCGCTGGCGGCCGAGACCGCGTGACCCCGCTCGGCCACGCCCGCGCCATCTCCGACGCACTCCCTTCCTGCGACCTGCAGGTCCTGCCAGAAGCAGGCCACAACGTGCCCGGAACCCACCCCGAATCCCTAGTGGGCGCCCTATCTGGGCTGATCAACCCCGACCGCTGTCGGGGCGACATGCGACTGTGAACACCAAGCTCGCCACTGCCCGCCCCCGGAACGGAGAACATGCACGTGGACGCACAGCAGGCCACTACCGAGCCCTTGGCGGCGGAAATCCTTGACGAGCTGGTGGAGCAGTACACGCCCATCCCGGTACCGCCGTGCCGCATCTGCGGCGCCGACCTGGAGATCGAACGACTCTCCAGCGGTCAGCCCACCAGATACGTCTGCCCAGTTGCTAATCGACAGAGCAAGAAGGCGGGCATCAACGACCTGCCTGCACTAGATCACTACATGGCCAGCCAGGACTGGCACACCGACGACAGCGACCTGCGGGTAGTGGCATTGGTCGCCGAGGTCCGCGCACTCCGCGCTGCGGCCGACGGCCGCCGAATCGTCGGCGGGATTGTCCGCGAGACGACGAACAACCCCGCGGAAGCCCCTGGGAGGGGGAAACAGTGACCGCAGACTTCCCGGCGCCGGCAGGCGTCCGCACCCACCCTGATAGCGGCCACGGCTTCGAGCTGGTCGATCTCGGCCCCGCCGACCTCGGTGAACTTCTGGACCTGCAGGCAGAGACGCTGAGCATCCTCAAGGGCTCGCCGGTGCTGCGCGAGAACAGCGCGACCATGTTCGCCCGCTGCCTCGCCGCGCCGGAGCACCGCGTGCTGGGATGGCGCAAGAACAGGCTGCTGGTGGCAGTGGCCATCCTGTACGACGCGCGCACCAGCGACGAGAGCGTCCGGAAGTACCTCACGTCCGACCGCAGCGCGTTGGCCGCGTCGGTCAATCTGAAACTCGTGATTGCCAGGGGCGGGTTCAGACGCGCCAATCTCAGCCGGAGCCTCGTCGCCGAGTTGGAGCGGACCGCGGCCAGTCGCGGAAAGCAGGAGGTCCTGGCAACCATCCATCCGGACAACACCGCCAGCCGCGGACTGTTCGAATCCCTCGGCTACCACGAGGTCGGGCAGGCCTCGACCAGCTACGGGCTCCGGCTCATCTACCGGCGCCCGCTCGATAGCAGCGACACCGCGTTCGCGGCCACCCACACGAAGGAGAGCAACTGACGTGAGCCCCCAATTCTCGGTAGGCGAGCAGGTCGAA
The DNA here is from genome assembly GCF_023017165.1 of Gordonia alkaliphila. Lineage (GTDB taxonomy): Bacteria > Actinomycetota > Actinomycetes > Mycobacteriales > Mycobacteriaceae > Gordonia > Gordonia alkaliphila. The sequence continues at coordinate 22,946 of NZ_JALKBW010000002.1, read as the reverse complement.
CTGACCGACGATGCCCGCGACAACGACACCTACCAGCGCCTGGGCATCTGCACGATGTCAATGACGATCACCGCGGTGGCGACTAGCGTCGCTCAGCACCCCGGATACGATCCCGGACTCACCGGAGAAGCGCTCTACGACCTGGTGGCGACCGATACCGGCGCGCTGGTGCCGGTGAGCCTGTACGAATACGAACTCGCCGCACTCTAGCGAGACCGAGCAGAAAGCAGATCCACCATGCAGCCACTGGAAACGATCATCGACCCGGCCACCGCCGTCGACGGGAAATGGGCGTACATCGTGGCGCTCAAGGACGACGACTGGGACCAGTGGACCACCATGAGCGAGGTCGCACGGTACAACGGTGCGCGTCGCGAGGGACGCTGGAACCTGCGGAGCCTGGGCGGGGACCCGGTCGGCTGGGACTACGCCGACGACGAGATCATCATCCTGGAACAAGTCGCCGGGGCCGGCTCGGGCGGATAGTGACGTACCGGGCAGGAGCAGGAGGAGTTGCTGATGGTCGACGAGACTGGGCCGCGGCCCACCAGCGGTAGGCGGCAACGCCGCCGGCTCGATGAACTGGTCTGCATCGTGCGACCAAAGGGGCGCCCCGACGCCGTCCGGGCATTCGCCGCCGACGAGCACGACCAGGCGCAGCAGTACGCCGCCAGCTTCGGCGCCGAAGTCGAGCAACTCGCCGAATAGCGCCCCGCCGCCGAGGACCCCGGAGGTGGTGGAAGCCTGGCTCCCAGCAACCTCTGGCGTTGTCGTCGTTGGGGTTCAGTAAGTCGGTGCGCGGCGTGGGACGGCGGCCGACGGGCATTGGGGGCGGACTGTCGGGGGCTGCTTCTACCCTGGCCTGCATGAGCTACGAGCGGCAGATTCTGGCGGAGTCCGGCAATGACCACTTGGCGGGATGGGCGGCCGAGTCGCAGGCGTGCGAGCTGGACGACTTCGCGCGGTGGATCGATCGGGTGGAGCAGCTGCTGGGCGTGGATGTCGACGGAGACGAAGCGATCGACGGCTTCTCTCTCGACGGATTCGACGACATGTGGGAAGCCGGACGGACGCCGGAGCAGGCCGTCGCCGCGGTCGGCGGCCGCCGGGTGGCAGCCGCCGTACCGCGCCCCGCGCGGGGCGAAGCTGGTGACGGCCGGCGGACTTAGGCGTTACCCTTGAAGGGAGGGCGCGGAGCTGCAACCTCCGACACCCTCCCCGTCCGCAGGTGTCAGCTAGTTGATGAACATGCGGATGATGGTGATGATGACCCGGGCGAGCTGGATGAGCATTGCGAGCGCGGCCCAGTCCGCCGGGGTCTTCTTCTTGCGCGTCATGGTGGTTCCTCCTTTCCTTTCTGGTCGGGGATTGCCCAGTGCGAGGACCGCACTAGGACGAGTCTCGGGAGAAGTCGCCGGTGAGCCGGTAGGCGTTGACCCAGGTACGGCCGTCCGGAGCTAACGGCGCCGCCCGGTAGTGGCCGTGCATTTCGACGATCCCGTGCGCTTCCAGCGCCTCCAGTCCGCGGGAGGTGGTGTCAGCAGACCAGCCGTACCACTGCGGGAAGCGTTCGGCCGGAAGCTCTACCCAGCCGGGCTTCTCGTGGAGCAAGACCAGCAGCATTGCCAGCGCAGGCAGGCTGAGCTTCCCGAGCCAGTTGGCGTCTCGGTCCCAGAGTGCGATCGGCACTTTGAAGTAGCGATCGCTTTCGGCTCGCGAGTTGCGGCTGTAGGCATCTCCGCTTCCGTCGGGACGTAGCAGAGTGATTCGGACGGACCTGTCCTTACCGTGCCGGGTCCTGCGGATCAGGTCGTGTCCCTGCAGTCGCTTGAAAACCTTCGACATCGCCGAGCCCACCGATGCGCCACTGGCCGACTCGGTGACTCCGACCGCACGAGCCCACGTCTGCAGGGGGTAGCTGGTGCTCCATCCGTCGGGCCCATCGCCGCTGGTGATCAGAGCGTTGGCGAGCAGATATGTGTGGAGTCCGCGCAGATCGCTGCGCTTGACCAGCTGTGCGAGCAGACTCCCCCGGTCATCGTCCGGGGCGACCTCGCCCCTCGGCTTCTGCACGAAAATGTTGGGGACAGGGACGTAGCCCCGAGCGGCGGACTTGGATCGGACCAGCATGGCGTTGAGGGTGTCCCACTGGTCAGCGGGGTCCTCGTTGCCTGGTCTGCTGGTGGGGGTGGCGGTCGATGTCTCATCCATGACCTGAAGTATGCCCGGGCCAGCCCGCGGTCACAATCTTTCAAGAGCCGCAAACGACCCTTATTAAGCAGGGTCAATTAACGCACTAGCGGTACTATGCAAATACGTTGCTAGTACCTTGCTACAGCATTGGAAGTACCAGTGTAACGACCAGACTCATTTTCCTGCGCAGCTCGCGATGCAGGCACCGGACTCCGGCTACCCGACGCACTGCGCGGCGGTCCTCGACCGATCTGCGCTGTGCCCCCGGGCGGGCCGGATGGCGGGCGCGAGGCGGGGCTGGATGTCGGGGGCCAGGAGGATCGGGTCCGAGGTCGTGTGGGGTCTGCGGGGCTGGCTAGTGCGGGGCCGTGGCGGCGATGGTCGCAGTGCGAAGCTAGGGGCCGGGAAGCGGGTTCCGGAATCTGCGATTGTGTCGGTGGCGGGCGATAGCGTCTCGGGGTATGCAGATCACCCGGGAATGGCTCGATCCACTGGCTCTGGGGGAGAGTGTGTCTCTCGATCGGGCCGCCCTTGAGGGCCGCGTGTACGCGCCATGGCGGTGGTGGATTGGGCCGGATGGGGCCGTCCTCACCAGGAAGGGGTGGGATGGGACGTTGTGCCGTGCGGCGGCTCCTGCATGGCCGTCCTATAGCTTCTCGCCGCAAGGCTGCGGCGTGGGGTCTCAGCACGCCAACCTGGGCGATTTCCTCGATATCGTGGAGGAGGAGTCGGGTGTCTCGTGGGATTCGGCGGTGAACGGTGCGGCGTCGGGGTTCCTCACCTCCGAGGACACGGTCGTGAGCTGGCAATGCGATGTCTCCGGGGGATTCTTCCTTGCCCCTATCCGTACGGTCTGCCACGTTGGCTGCTTGGTGTGCCTCGGGGCTGCGTTGAATGGGCGCCGGCGGATCGTGACGCTCGCCGACGACCCGCACTCGATGCAGTACTTGGCGCAGGATCGCATGTTCCCGCTGCGTCCCGAGCACATCCGGGTCACGAAGAACGTGGTCGCCGAGTTCGTGTGTGGGGAGTGCGGAACGGGGTGGAACACGTGCGCGCAGTGGATCCGGTCTCGGCGGTCGGGGTGCCCGCGGTGTCGGTGGCGGCGGTATCAGTCCGAGGCTGAGATGGCGATCGCCCGGAGCCTGCGTCATCTGTATGGGTCTGCGGTGAGCGTGGAGATGAACGTGCCGGTCGGGGGCCGGTACGGCCCTCTGGACATGGTGCTGACCACCGCCAGTGGTGCGGCCCTCGCCGTCGAGTACGACGGCTGGTACTGGCATCTTGATGCCGAGCAGATTCGGCGGGACACCGAAAAGACCGCCGCGGTGCGGGCAGCCGGATATGTCGAGATGGTGCGGTTACGGCAGCTCCCTGAAGGGAAGTCGGCAGTTCGGCTGCCGGATGTTCCGGGGGCCCGGAACATTCCGGCCGGCACACGCACCTGGGATCCGAGGGTGCTGTGCGAGATCGCGACTATCGTCGCCGAACACGACCCGACCGCGCGCACCGTGACGCTCACGCAGGCGCGGGACGCCAAGAGGGCGACCGCGGTGCCTTCCGCATAAGCGCTGGCGTGCGCAGGGTCGGGCGTCGGGGCTGCTTGCTACGTTCTCGGCAATGCGCCCGCCGAGTGAGGTGCTGGAACAGGTTGAAGGAGAATTTCGATGGCACGCACGGACGAACGGGCCGAGTTTCTGCAGGATCTGCTCGCGACGGCGCTGGCCGCGTCGCGGTACTGGATGGCCGAGTGCGTCACCACCGGCCCGGACGCGGTCCAGATCACCTGCATCGAAGGCGGGCCGACGGTGGTGGCGGACCTGGAAGTCATCGAACGGGGGCTGGCTGCTGTGGGCGCCGGGACCGCGACGTACTCCAACGCCGGGTATGCCGGGACGGTGCAGGAGCGGATCTCCAGCGTCGACCGAGACAACGCGATGGGGTCGGCCGAGTATGACGCCATCGACGCCGACTGCCTGCTGCAGATTGGACTGTGGGGCACGGTCCAGTTCGGATAGCGAACTCGGGCCTGGCCGATTCGCCTGGCCCGTGGGTGATCGCGGGGACTCGCGGCGGCAATCGAGGAAGGAACACAGAGGCGATGGCAGAGAGTAGCGCGTTCAGGCTCGACCATTACGAGGGACTGATCTGGACGGCAGAACGGTTCGGGGAACGTTGGAACGGGTGGCTGACGCCGGTCGTCACGCGCTCGACACTCGAGAAGATGTTCCGCGAAGTCGAGCAGGAGAGCGGGACGCAGCTGGGGGTCTTGGTAGGTGATGAGGCAACGTTCTTTGCCTCCCCCGGTTCCAGTGACGATGACCAGGTGATCGTCGCCGCCGACGACGGACTGTTCGACCTCGGATCTCTGGGGTTCATGTTCTGTGCGGGGGACTCCTAGCTGGGCCCTGCACTGGCACCAACGAATACATTCACCAAGTAGGAAGTGAGGAAAGAGCTATGACCAGCAACCATGAGGCGCTCACCACAGAAGACGTCATCACTCTCGGGGCCATCGTCGACGCGGCCGCCGGCGGAACGAACGTGCGGTTTAAGAAGGACAGCCAGTCGGAGATGATCGCTGGCGTCGCACGAAGCTTAACCGGACCCGAAGCAGACATTCGCGATCGCAGTCTGCGCATCAACGACGGCGTCTGCGACGTGGACATCCCCATCCGAGACATCCTGGCCGCTGCGCCCGCCGGCGGCTTCGACGCCGGACTCGGCAACCGCTGACCCCCGAACCGCGCAGTCGGAACCCAAGGAGCCCAGAATGCAGTCAGTGGAAACCATCACGCACAAAGTCGACATCCCCAACGAGTGCCCTCCGGCGCTCCCCGAATGGGCCCCCGACGCTGGCGATGGCCAGTTCTTCCTGAACGGGTGGGTCGAGGACTGGTAAGACGTCAACTGCCCGACATGCCTGGAATCAGCCCCACCCCTCCCTGGACTCAACTGAGGAGCCCCGACCATGAGTACCTATCCGACGGTGACCGCGCTGGCCGACGCGGTCCACGAACATTTCGTCCAATCCGACATGCCCGAACTCGTCGAATGCCGGAAGGTTCCCAGCGGCTACGAATTCGCTGAGGCAACCAAGGTTCCGTACTCGGTGAGCGACCCCGAGGGGTACCTCGGCGACGACGAGCTCTGGTACTGGGGCCCAGCGACTCGGTTCACCGACCCGCTCGTCATCGACGGCTACCACCTGACATCGATGCATGCCTCGGAGCACACAACGCCGCACTTCGTCGAAGAGAACCTCGAACACATCGACGATGGCCCCATCACCCTCGGTTGCGTGATCGTGTCCTTCAGTGGCGCAGACGGAGACGACGACGTTCCCCCCGAATGGGCGTGGGTCGTCAAGGGATAGTCACAAGGCGGGGCCACCCCGCGGACGGCTGACCACAGCCAACCACCAACAACGAGGATTCAAGATGAGCAATGACCAGAAATTCGACCTCGGCGCCGTGTACCTGACCCGAAGGGTCGCCGATACCTTCGGCGAGGAACAGGAACCCATCATCGAGCTCCTGCAGCGGCATGCCCGCGGCGACTGGGGCTCGGTCGGCGCCGAAGACGCCGCCAGCAACGACCAAGCACTGATCGACGGCAACCAACTGCTGTCGGCATACACCCTCCCCGACTTCCGCGGCGGCGAAACGATCAAGCTGTGGGTGATCACCGAAGCCGACCGCGCCACCACCACCGTGCTGTTCCCCGGCGAATACTGAAGAACAGCCGGCGGATGGGCTGACCTGCTGCCCCGGGGCAGCGATACTTTCGAACACAGGCGATAGACGGGTAATCCGTCCCGCGCCTGAAAAGCCGTCAGAGGGTTCCCAGATGTTGCGCTCGGCGCAGCCGCACTCCAGGGCAAAGGAGAATGCTCAGAATCGGCGAAGCCCCGTCTCAATGAGACGGGAAGCTGAAAAGTCCTCGCCTGGTAGCCTAGACCGGAACGAGGAGGTGGCAGTGGCTGCGCAGTTCAGTCTCTCGGAAATCGCTGAAAGAATCCGGGCAGAACCAATGTATAGAAATCGGCTCACCTGGTGTTTCGAATTCTTTCGGGGTATCGGCGATGAAGACGCCGACGTGGCTGCCCTCATCGCCGATGAGCCTGCTGGCACGGGAGATCAGCGGTTCGACGCATTCTTGGCAGCCGCTGCCGAACACGTAGCGTTCCACCACCAACTCGCACCCCCGTCATGGTGCTACGAACCCAGCCGAGTCCTTCCTTTCGGATGGCACATGGCGGACTATCCGCAAGCGCGCCGGTGGGCATATGCGCGCACCCCAGCAGCGTTCATGGGCCGCGGAATCTATATTGAGGAGCGTGAACTCACAAATGTGTAAGGAACGGGAATCCTGTGAGTGAAGAACGTCTCACTGCAGATGAGCTAATGGGGTTGTTCTCTGACCTTGCCACGGAACTGCGTGCGCGGCACATCATCGGCAATGTGCACTTGGCTGGCGGTGCGGCGATGGTTCTGGCGTATGGATCTGACCTCACCACCGGTGACGCCGACGCATTGTTCGAACCCGATGGCCCGATGATTGAGGCAATTCATTCGGTCGCTGCGAAACGGAACCTGCCCCGATCCTGGATGAACAATCAGGCGAGTGTGTACTTCTCCCGTGTGGCGGTACCGACAATGATTATCTTTGATGATCCAAATCTGCGTGTCATGGTTACTCCGGCGGAACACCTTCTCGCGATGAAGATACTGGCCGCACGAACGGTGCGAGATCGCGACGATGCGCTGAAGTTGATGAATCACTTGGGCTGGACGGAACGAGAAAGTGCTGTTGAGGCATTCGAGCGGTACTTCCCTGACGAAGAACTTGACGCTAATCCGCGCCGAAAAGCCTTCGTGGATTCCCTAACAGGGGTCTAGTCGCGGAAGGCCCGGTACATTAAACACCATCCTCGATGGTGTGCTTTATCGATACCCCGATCTCGGGGGGGATGGGCGGGAAACGCCGGGCGCTGTCCGGGCCGCCAGCTAGCGTGTGCTTCTACACGAAATCACCGAGCCAGGCGCAGTCGCCGGGCTACCCCGCCTCGAAAGGACAGTCGAGTCCATGTACGCCGACAAAGAGAAGTTCCTGGCCGCCGCGCGACTTCGGATCGTCGACGGCGACCCGCACCGCGGAGCGATCGAAGAATTCCTGGACCACGTCGAAGGTCTCCTCAACGGACCCGATCTGAGGATCAACACCGACAACGACATCGCGCTCATGCTGGACACACTCTCAGAAGGAATCAGCGTCATCGAGAGGTGCTGGGCCGACGACACCGACATCGAGGACCCGCTGACCGAAGCTGTCGGCATCGCCTACGCGGAACCCCTCGACAAGATGATGTCCAGGGCCGCGGCCGCGTCGACGGACCCCGGCAACATGCCCGACACACTCCGCGGGTTTATCTCCGCGCTGCAGCCTCTGGTCGATTAGCGGCTATCTCGACCTAGAACGATGTTGTCGTACGGGTCGTCGTCGACGGCGATGGCGCCTCCGGCGCAGACCTAGAAACACGAACGAACGAACAGAATTGGGGAAATGGCCATGAACACTGCTGAGGATTCCGCGTACAAGGGAGAGCACACCGACCGCGGGATGTGGGTGACCGACCAAATTGCCGTGACGATCGCCAACGACGGAGATTTCCTCGACGGTGAGCGCGTCGCGTTCCGAGCCAGGGACTTCGCTGAGTCCGGGGACATCGCAGGTCTGGCCGCCTTTGTGACCAACCGAATCAAGACCGGCGTCGACTTCCGAGCTCTGCGTGCCGAACTGGCGGCCAACGACTACGACCGAATCAACTGGTACACGGTTGCGAGGTCCTTGGCGGCGTAGCCCCGACACAGCGCTCTGGCCGGCGGGGCGGAACCGGTGCGAGCCGGGCTGCATGCCCCACAGAGAAAAGAGTCCAGGCAGTGTCGGGGGCGGTGTCTACGGTGATTCAGTAACCGTGTCGACGAAAGGAGATAGGCGCCGTGTCTCACCTGCCCCTCACGATCGCCGTGATCGTCTGCCTGACGCTCTGGGCGCTGATGTACCTGATCGTTTTGCTCTCGACCGGCTCAGAGACATTCCGCCGAACTCTCTCTCGGTTCGGGACCCCACCCAAGCGGGCACTCCTGGTGGTCTTCTACGGCACCTACCTCGCTACCGTGCTCCTCCTTGGCGCCGGAATGGTTGTCGGAATCCACGCGATGGTGTCCTTCGTCGGCGTCCTCTTGATCCTGCTCCTCGCACTCGACCTCGTCAGGCACCCGGTCTAACCGGACCCGGCACACGCGCCCCGAATAGTTCGCCCCCTATGGAAGGAATATGTATGCAAGACACCACCTGGGAAGCATTGGCAGCTGAGCTCGCCGAGCATGGGCTCGTGCCCACAACGCCCCGCACCGCCAGCCAGAAGAACGCGCCGGGGTTTCTGTACGAAGCGGACTGGACCACCGCCGCTACCGGTCACGGTAACGACGGCGGGCGGTGGCTGGTCACGTCGGTGTCCACCGATGCGCTCGGCAGGGGCGCGGAGCGCTGGCTGATCGCCTACGAGATCGCCGTCGGCGGCAAGACTGGCCGCATCGTCAAGCTCCTTGAGGGGCCGATCAGCGAGGACGCCGACGCGCGCCTCCTGGCCGAAGCCGGCAGGCAGGTGTGGTGGAGGAACGGTGCTCCGGACCTGAACGACCTGGCGTTCTTCGTCAGCGCGAACGCGTAGGGCTCATCCTGTCCGCCTCGCGTGAACCGCGAGGTGCTTCACATGCCGCCCCACCCCTCTGCTTTGAGGTGGTGGGGCTGCATTGCTTTTCAGCGAGTCCACACCGGCGGTAGTGGCCCGCACAGTGCGTGCACGTGCTGCAGCCCCGGTAACCCCGTTGCCGGCAGGGAAAGATGGTAGACACGGCACGGTGCGTTCCATCCGGGGGACGCCGACTATCGGAAGGGTGTGAAAACATGGCGATCGAGGTCTCTGTGTGTGTTGGCGTGACCGAAAACTACTGCAAGGCGTTCGATATCGAAAAGCTGCTTGACGAGTCGCCCGATACTGAGCCGGAACTCGCGCAGGAGTTGCGCGCATCCGGTGCCGCCGAATGCGCCGCTCGCCTACACCGGCTTCAGCTTGACCACCCCGAACATCCACTCGTCCAGTCGATGTGGGCGCAGATGAAATCGCGCGGCGAAGTCACGGGCGAGACCTGGGAGTTTTCGGTCCGCTAGCGGGCAGTCGAGCCGGTGAGGTAGGGGGCGTCTGAGGATTCTCGGGCGCCCCTTGTCAGTGTTTTGGTCAAGTCCGCTGAGATCTGGCTTCGGGGCCCAGATCGGGAGTCGTGTTGCGATCCGCCCCGGGGGGTGGCGGCCAGTCCTCCGCTGATGACCGGTAGGGGGTGTCGGGGCCGAACTCTATCGTGAGGGCACCAATTGCCAACGAAGGATGAATGATGGTGAAAGTGCCCGTATCCCTGCTCGACGAGCTCGGCGCCAGTGACGATGTGCGGAGGCGTGGAATCACGCTCTCCCCGCGTGTGTGGCAGGAGTTCCTTACCAGCGTGGTACCCGAATTGAAGAAGGACCTCCTGGAAGGGGAGACGCTCGACGGACTGTACATCGACGGTGGATCCTGCCGGGTTCTCTGGACCGCGGAAGCGCAACGTCAGCTGCGCGTGGACAACATGGACTACGAGTTCGAACTCTACGAGCTGGGCCTGGAAGGGGAGCCTTTCAGTGCCGACCTGTACAACTCGCGTCGCTTGGATGCTCTCACCGCGTACCCGGTAGATGCGCTGCTGCGGGGCGTTCTGCGTGAACACGTGACCAAGGAGTACGGGATCGACCCGCTGAACAAGTACGACCAGGTCGAATGGGTCTGACGGGAGGCTCCTGAAAGGAACGACATGATCGGAAACGCATACGTCGTACGCGGTGGAGCGCACGAGAACCGCCGGTACCTGGTGTTCGGAAACAGTGCCGAAGAAGCGTGGGAACGTTCCGGGCGGCTCAAGAACCCGACAACAGCTCGAATCCGCGCGGACATTGAATACAGCGAGTTCAACGACCTGTATTCGGAGGCGGTTCGCCGCGGCTGGAAGCAAGGGCGCGGATGGGGCGGCGACAACCACGATGAGTGGCTCTACGGCCGCTGACTGAAAAGGTTCCTGGCGATGTGACCCTAGAAGAGGAGGGTGGCGTGAGTAGTAGTGCGAAGAACTGGTACGGGATACCGGGCATTCAATACCATTTTGTTGGCGCATGGGATGATTTTACGATCACCTATCAAGGGGTGACGGACACCATTGGTGTCGATGTTGAAGGTGCCATGTGGACGACCTACAACGAGGAGGGGTTCACTGATCCGGGTGAGCCGTTTGCCGAGTACATGCGGCAGAACGCAGAAGAAGTGCGCGAACTGATCGAGCTCTTCCGGGGGCCGGACGTGTGAGGGGCGCACGTTTCCTTCGCGGCCAGAATGGTGGCCGCCTCACTGCGATAGAAGGGCAGGTGACACAATGACCACGATTGATGGCCTCATTGTCGCCAACGATATTCACGTACAAGTTGGTCCCGAAAGCGGGGGGCTGCGGGCCGTGGTGCTGTCTTCACGCCACCATCGAGCTCCGCTGAACATGATGGTGCCGGCGGATCTAGGGACGGCGCGGGACGCCATCGTGCGGGCCCTCACTCTCGATTCCTGGGAAGTCCTCACTGCGATGTCCCTTGCGGACTGGGCCAATGATCAGGGATTCGATAGTGCCGATCCCGGCGTTCGTGATCGCTTTGAACGAATCAGCACGAACGCGGAAGGCGTGTACCTCATTTACGGAGGAAAGAGCTCTTTCGAACATCAGGCGATGAGCCTGTAGCAGGGATCTGCAATGGATGATTCGCTGCGGGCGGGTCGAGTGTTGCAGGGGGTTGTGGAGCAGCCTGAACCCTTTATCGGGTGAAAAGCGGCAGTGTCCCCGCCGAGGCTCCATGAGTCGGCGGGGACACGTGCGTTTAGTCGATCGTGATATCGAAGCCGTATCCGTCCCGGAGGTCGTAGAGAACGTCAGCCCGAATCTCGTCGTTGGCGACGAACGTCGCCAACGAGACTTCCGGGCCGGACTGGCCGTTGGCCGACAGTCCGTCCCGGAAGTCGTCGTAGACGGCTTCGGCAGCTTCTGCCGGGGTGTCGAACGTCTTGGTGTGGGTAGTGCCGTCGTCGTTGCGGTAGGTGACGGTGCTCGAAGATGTCATCGATCTCTCCTGGGTGTGGGCGTGGGTGGGTGGTGCGATCCCACCGCAGAGGTGGCCTCGGACAGCCAGTGGTGGCTTCCGCGGTCGGGGGTGGCGCAGGTTCCTGCGCGAGACGCGATTGCCGCGTAGCCCCGCGGCACAAACCAAGCGGGGCTTCAGGTGAGTCTGGTGGGCGAGCGAGCGGGGACGTCATGCGCGGTGGAACATGGCTCAGGCTATTGCCGGGAGCCAATGCCATGGTGGCGGCGGGAACTAGGTCCATGCTATGGTGGTGGCACCTTCCACGACGGACGGTCGAGGCACGGAGCACCTGCACCAGGCCCACAGCAATCACGACACGAAGGAGCGGCCCACAATGGCTACTACGCACGAAGACAATCCCGGAACGAGGCGGATCCGGGTCGATGACGCAACTTTCGACACTCTCACCGGGCTCTCCGACCGCACCGGATTCGATCTCGACACGATCATCAACCTGCTCGCCGAAGAACACTCCGCCGACACCGAATTCGAAAGGGGCACGGCTCGTGCGGCACTGAGTGAATCGGCCACCGACTATCGCGCACTGCGGGCCCTCGCCTCGGCCGCCGCCCCGGACCTGCGAGTCGCCGCGATCCGGCTGGGTGAATCCACGGAATCGGCGTCCCGCGCAGCCGATGGACTGTTCGATCGCGACTACATGGGCGCGAACTTCCGGACCGGCGACCCTCAGCTGTGGCGGTCGACCCGCGGCTTCTGGAAGATTTCGACCCAACCCAACGCGCTGGCGGCGTACCGGCTCGGCGTCTTCCTGGGCCTGTACGGCGGCGTCGCCTGGAGTGGCCGTAGCGGGGAGGGGCGGCGATGGGCGTTGACCGGCTACCGCGTCGACGGCAACGATCGCGTCGATCCCGAGACGGGGCAGACGATCGGCGCCTCGACCACCCAGGAGCGAGAGCTGCTGGAGGTGCTGGGAGCGCACCGGATGGGACTGCCGGCCGGATCGAGCAATCCGGTGGTCAATCTCTACGCGTGACCACGGGACGGTCCTGACGAAGCCGCGGGGGCGGTTCAGCACTCTTCGTGCTGAACCGCCCCCGCGGGCATCGCGGTACGCGGGTGAGGGCGATGAGCCAGTCTTCGCGGGGCGCCGCATGGCCCATCAGCAGGGAACCGAGACGCAGGTCCGGGGCTTTCCATCACGTTCAGGCCCCGGAAAAGCTAGAGCTAATCGCCGTCGTTTCCTGCCAGCGCTTCTCCGAGCGATTGGTGGGCCACGTCGTAGCCCTTTGCGACAAGCTCATCGGTGTGCGCCTCGATATGGTCGGCGTACTTCGCGCCCTTCCAGTCGAAAGCCTGCTTGGCGGCAAGGTAGCGGTAGTCGTCGCGGGTCTTCATCAGGGGTCTCCAATCCTCTGGGGGCGGTGCGCCGACTGAATGTGCGAGTCGACTGCTGTGGGCGACTTTACGATTTGGTCCGGACGCAGGCGGGTCACCTCGTGTGCTCGGCGGCCTCGGCAATAGCGTCGAACTGAGAGATCACGCGGGCGGTAGCTGCGTTGGCCGCCCGGGCAGCTCGGTAGGCCCGGGCACCTTGGGCGATCTCCTCGATGCTGAGCACGGTGTCGAGATCCAGCGAGAGCGCGAGACCGCGGAAGTCGTCGGTGGCCTCAATGCCGGTGGGCAACGGACGATCGATGGCGGGGAGATCGGTAACGGTCAGGAAGTCCGTGCCAGCCGGGGGGATCCGATCTGCGAGGAGCTCGGCCGTCCGGGCGACAACGGTGCGCGCGATCGCTTCGTCGAACGCCTCGCATTCGATGCGCAGGACGTAGCCGTTCTTGGCCACGATGAAAGGGGCGCTGATCGCTCCGGTGGCGGCCAGGTCTTGATCGGACAGTGGGGGAAACGCCTCGGGGCCGACGGGGGCCGAGTGTGAGCGCACTCTGCTGGAGAGATCGTGGACGTTCTTGTCGGCGCCGCGATCGAACCGGGCGTAGTAGCGGTGCGGGGGACGGGGGGCTGCGGCGGCGATGAGGATGGGGTTCGTCCGGTACTCGCCGTTGTAAGCCAAGTCGGCGTCGGCCACGAGCCGTTGCGCTTCTGCTTCGTCGGCGTATGCGGCGACCGGGGCTGGCCAGGTGAAGCCGTGCGTGAGGACGTGGACGGTCAGCCCGGCCAGGAGGTCGTTGTCGCTGGCGGTGTACCCGCTGCTGCGTAGAGCCGCGGCGAGGACGACGGCGTAGGGCTCATCGAGTGTGGTGGCGATCCTGCGCAGGGTCGCCGGCGCCGGCATCGTCGATTCCCAGCGATACACGCTGGCGCGGCTCACACCGATGGTCTTCGCGAAATCGGCGAGCGAGGTCGCCGTCACCGTCGGGTGCGCGGTGATCAGCTCCAGCAGATTGGACATTGCGATCAGGCTCCAAATGGGGGGTGTTGGGCGACAGGACCCCCGAAGTGTAACACCATGCGAGGCAATGTCCCGTGGGGCGAGACGTGCCTGGGGTGGGTTGGAAGCACGCCGGGTATGTGTCGGGGACCTGTGCCACAGTGAGCACTTCACGGCGGGCACCCGGGACTCGGGGCCCGAGTATGACACGAGGGGCCCTATGGCGAAACAGCGAACGGAAACCGAATTGCGCGAAGCGCTGCGCACGGTTGTTCAGGACTTCAATATCGGCGCGTCGGTCGACCACGTGATCGCAGACTGGCGAGACGCCGGGCTCATTGATCACATCGAAGTGAGCTGAGAGTAGGAATGTCCGCCGAACAGAAGTGCCTATAGGGATAGAGAGGAAACTATGAGCCAGCATAAGTACATGACCGACGCCGAATACGAGGCGGAATACGGTCCCGTGCAACTGCCGTACCTCACTTCCGGCGAGTCGAGTTCGGAGTGCCTGGATTCTGGCCTCGTCTGCTCGATCGACCCCAGAACGGGCAAGTGCACCGAATGTGGCAAGCCGGAGGATCTGTGACACTAGCCCGACCGCAGGGGCCTCACACCCGAGCTCCTGGAGATCCTATGACTAGGACGGAACGATGACTGATCAACTCTTCGATAGCGGGGGAGAACCTACTGACGAGGCATGGGGTCGCGTCCGAACCCTCCTGGAACACGCATGCGGCGTCGAGTACCTCGTGAACGAGAAAATCTATCTCCTGATGGATCAATCCGATGTCGACGAAGCGGAAAGCCACGGAAGCCACATTCATCCGCCCGAGATCGATGGCGTCTGCGCAATGTACGACGAGAGTGAATCCCCACTTCGATTCGTCAATGCAGTCGCCCGCGGTGAGCACTATTCGGTAATCCCCCAGTACTTCCTCGGTGAAAAATACCCCACCCAGGACTACCCGCTGACCGACTTGCTAAACAACTAGTGTCGCGTGTCGTTAATTAGTTTATGGTTCCTGGGTTGAGATAATTGGCTATGGCGAATTCTCCTGCACCGGCCCTGGAACTGCGTGATGGCGATGCGGATGAGCTCGATCAGTTGTTGCGATCGACTACAACGCCGGCCGGTCTGGTGCGTCGGGCGCGGATCGTCACGCTCGCTGCCGACGGAATGGCTAATTCTCGGATCAGTGAGGTTGTGGGAACCTCGATACCGACGGTCATCAAGTGGCGTTCCCGGTATCTCCAGGACGGACTCGCGGGGCTCCTCGACGCCGAAAGGCCCGGTCGGCCACGGCATCTCGATCACGCCGATATCGTGTCGGCGACGTTGATGCCGCCGCCGAAGAAGTACGGGGTCACGCACTGGTCGTCGCGGTTGTTGGCCGGGCATCTCGGCATCGGGAACGCGACGGTCGCCCGGGCCTGGCGCGAGTACGGGGTTGCGCCGTGGAGGTCGGGAACATTCAAGTTCTCCACCGACCCGGAACTGGTCGCCAAGGTCACCGATGTCGTCGGCTTGTACCTGGAGCCGCCGGAGAACGCGATCGTGTTGTGTGTGGACGAGAAATCGCAGATCCAAGCCCTGGACCGCACTGCGCCGATGCTGCCGATGCAGCCCGGGCAGATCGAACGCCGCACCCATGACTACAAGCGCCACGGCACCACCACACTGTTCGCGGCGTTGGAGATCGCGACCGGGCAGGTGACCGCAGCGGTCAAGCCCCGACACCGCCACCAGGAGTTCCTGTCCTTCCTGCGGCAGATCGACCGCACCTACCCGACCAGGAACTACACCTGGTCATGGACAACTACGCCACCCACAAGAAAGCCGAAGTCCGCAACTGGCTCGAACAGCATCCGAACATCCACGTCCACTTCACCCCGACCTCGGGATCGTGGCTCAACCTCGTCGAAGTCTGGTTCGGCATCATCGACCGACAAGCCATCCGCCGAGGCGTCTTCACCTCAGTCAAAGACCTCAATGCAAAGATCCGAGCCTTCATCAACGGCTGGAACGACCGCAAACACCCCTTCGTCTGGACCAAGAACGCCGAGGACATTCTGAAGAAAGCCCAACCGAAAACTAATTAAAGACACGCGACACTAGAGAGAGGGAACGGCACAGACAATGAGCGTCAAGAACAGTGACATCGAATGGCTGGGAACGGATCCCGGCGACATCAGTGGCGTCTACGGCGACTACGTCATCGAGATCAGTGCGCGCGCGCGGACACACACGGTCGGCTACAGTGCGAGCATGCCCAACCGGCGTACATGGTACGTCGAGTTCGACTGCGAGACGATCGCCGACGGTGAGGCCGACGGACTCCGCGCCAGCAAGACCGCAGCGTTCGCCGTAATCAACGACCACATCGAAAAACAGAAGTAGCCGGACATCAAGCCAAATCCCGACCGGAAAAGTGGGGCCGCCGCATTCACATGCGGCGGCCCCCTTTTGGCTCGGTTACTGCCTCAACAAAAGATCTCGCGACGCTCAGACTTCCAGCCAGTCACAACCTCGCGGGCACCGTGCAGGGAACTTCCGCACAGCTCGCAGGGTGACTTCGAGTACGTGATCTGGCCGCACTCGGTGTCTTCGTCGCACTCCTCGCCGGGATGTACCTGCTCGGCGAAGTGCCCGTACGTGATATCTCCGTACCCCTCGCGGGCCCGGTCGAAGGCACTCCGATCCCACGCCGGATCGGGGTTCTCCAGCACCCCGCCGAGCTCTGAGTAGCAGTCCACACAAACCTCAAGAGGAAACGCAACGTCATCGAGTGTGGTCATGGAATGGGGCCTTCCGATGGGAGGGGTCAACGGCACCCGGCGGCCGGGGCCGATGAATCTGTGGAGCGCAGCGTATCCCAACCAGCGGACAGCCACGCGAGCGCAGCCACGGGGCGCGCACTGCCCGGGGAGAGCCCCAGTCGACAGATAGACGGGGCTGTCGGGAAGGTGTGGGACTCTGCCGCGAAGGCCCGCGACAGGCGGGCGTTCGGCCGCCGCGCGGGCGCGGCCCATGAGCGAAGGAAACCCACTGTGAATCCACGGCCGAGAGGCGTCATCACCAGCGTCCCGACCGATGACCGACACCTGCGAACACTGAATATCTGCTGGGACGGCCAGCCGGAGTCCGCGCTGGCCCGGATCGAGGATCTGGTGTGCACCCCCAACGACGACTACACGCCGCTCAGCGACGAGGCGCCGGGGGTGAACGCGCAGTGCACGGGGACGATCGTGGCGGTCGATTCCGATGACCACCGCTTCCTGACGCTGGTCGTCGAATGGGACGGCGGGCCCGAGCCGGTGGAAGAGCTCGTGCGAATCGAGCACCTCATCGTCACCGCCGCGGACTAACAGCAGCCTGTCCGGGACGTATGCAAACCTGACGGCGCCTGGAAGTCACGAGGAGAAGAGGTACCCATGGCGCCGTCGGAGCTCTACCACGCGGTCGCGGTCTATCCCGCCCACCCGGACGTCAATCTGGCGGGCGTAGCGCGCGAGATTGAATCCCAGCCGGCCGAACTCGCACTCGATGTTCTGGACTATGCCGAGAATGAGCAGGCGATCCGAGTCAGTCGCGGACTGCCCTTCTCCTCGACGCCGGACGCGACCGACTTGCATGCACTGTGGGAGGACACGCGTCGCGCGATGCCCAGCACTGCGCAGAGCCCCGGTCCGGTGCCGATGTCGGTGACCCGAATCCGGGATCAGGTCGTGATCGAGTTCCCGACTGCCTGGGTGGACGAGGCCGTGGAGAGACTCAGCTGAAGGGGTCAGTAGGAATCATCCGATCAGGGAAGACGTGGTGTCGGCCCGACCAGACCGGCACTGACAACACGATAGTGAGGCGGTAGCAGCATGGCAGAGAGCAACGAGTACACCACCGAATGGTTCACCGGAGAGGAACCCCTCGGGGAACACTTCGCAGCCGAAGCGACCCGGGCGAGCCGTTGGCAGCGGATCCCCGGTGGACGTGCGCTGGTGGTGACGGTCACCCGGGACTCCGATTCCGGATGGGTATTCGAAGCAAGCGACTACGACACCAGAAAATGGCCGGTCAACGAGCGGTTCGCAGACGCAGAGTCGGCTCTGGCCACGTTCACAGCGGCGGCGCGGGAGTAGGAAGCGCCATGAACCCCTCGGGGGATTCCCGCGATCATCGGGGCCTCCGACGAGCAAACTGGAACTGAGGGATAATTGATGTACGGAATTTCGGTAGAAGACAATGCGGAGATGGATGCGTTCTCGGCGTTCTGGCAGGTGTCGCGAGAAGAATTCGCGGCGGTGGAGCAGAGCTGCATCGAATCGGCGCAGTGGGTACGGTCGCCGGATCCCGAGGACCGAGATTCTGGGTTGCTCTGTATCCATTTCTCGGAAGACGAGCTGTCGTCGAGGGTCTACGTGCTGGCAGCCGGCGTGACGGGCGACATTGCCGATGATGTGGAGCGAAAGTTGGGGCGGGGGCCGGACAGTCTGTGCTGCTAACCACTCGACGGTCGACGATTTCCGCCTAGCGGACACCGCGGTGCGGACTGGGTGAGGACTCAGCCTCCGGTTACGTGGCCGGTGTCCCGTGGCGGTTCAGTCCGTGGCCTGGTCTTACCGGCGCGCCAGGATGGTCCACCGGCGAGGAATCCCTCGGGGAACACTTCACAGCCGAAGCGACCCGGGCGAGCCGTTGGCATCGGATCCCCGGAGGACGTGCGCTGGTGGTGACGGTCACCCGGGACTCCGGTCCCGGATGGGTATTCGAAGCAAGCGACTACGACACCGCAAAGTGGCGGGTTAATGAGCGGTTCGCAGACGCAGAGTCGGCTCTGGCCACGTTCACAGCAGCGTCGCTGGGGTGAAATGATGGAGATGAATTAATGAGCGACGAGCATTACGTAGTGAGAAATGCACAGTATGACCGGATCGGCTGCCTGTGTCCGGACGACTGTGCGTGTCACTCACGTTTCCGACAAACAGTCTGCGGGTGCACCGGCAACCACGAGGCTGACGCCCAAGACTAGAAGACTGCGCGGGTTCGGCTCCGGCATCTACGCCGGGGGGCTAGGTTGAGCATGATGAGGAGCAGGGGGGGCCGGGGCCCCGGAAGGCAGCCGCAGGTGGTCTGCTGCTTCCTACCGGCGTGCGAGGGGATACATCGCGATCCGCGCGTCGGTAGCGGGGATCAGATCGGAGAGGTCTTCGGCATCGTGGAGATCGATGGCGGTGGGAGCTCCGATGTACGCATCGGAGTCAGGTGACAGCTGGCCCAGCAGAATCTGATCGTCGTCGATCTCAAGGACGCGGAAGAGACTGGGGTTTCGGCCGGATTCCGAGGCCAGTTCTACGAGGTCGCCGACCGTGAAAGTGTGTGTCATCGCTGTCTTCCTTGTGTGTTCGGGGTGTGGGAAATCGGATGGTCGCTAGTTTCGCATGCCTCCCGAACAAATCGGGTGCGCCCCGCAACGAGCTCGGCACAGTGGATTCGCGGAGCGAGGCTTGTCGGGGGGTTCTGGCAGCCTCTGCGGAGGGCGCGCGAGTGTGCCCGGTTGTCGATTACCCGCCTATCAGGAGAGACGGAGATAAGAATATGACCAGCTACCGAAGGGTGCGCTAGTGCTCCGTCGTTCACGGCGGAGGTGAAAGCGCACACGATCGGCCCCGTCCAGGGGTTGATCATGTTCTAAGTCGGGCGGCTCTGCTGCTCGATGTACTGCCGCAGCACCTCGATCGGGGCACCACCGACCGAGCCGGCCTGACCGAGCTCGCTCAACTCGGACGAAGCTTATGGAACAGGCGCGCCGACATCCTCGCCTACTTCGACACCGGCGTCTCCAACGGACCCGTCGAAGCCATCAACGGACGCCTCGAACACCTCCGCGGAATCGCCCAAGGCTTCCGCAACCTCGACCACTACATCTTGCGGTCCCTACTGCACTCCGGTCAGCTCGCCGAAAGGGTCAACGCACTCTGAAATACGAAGAGCCCCTAATCCCTTTGACGGGCCCCGGAGCCGGTCGGGGGTGGCCGTGTGGGACTACGAACTGAAGGCGACAACGGTTGTGGGGTTCGGAGAAGTTACGGAAGTCCAGAACCGTCCTGGCCCATGATGGGCACCGCCACGACCATCGACGGCGCGCGCGATGGTGGCTCCGGTACCGAGAACGGCCAGGACCGCCGAATAGACCACCAGCGGCGTGTCTGTTTGGGCACCGGGAACCCCACCTGGGAGCCAACCACGTTCCTACTGGTCCCTGGCCGGTCTCCCAAGGCGGTGCCCGTTACTGCGGCAGTCCGATCGAACGCACGGTTGTGCCGGACCTGTCGAAGATGATCAGCCGGCGGGTGTGTCCGTCGGGGTGGGTGAAGAACGTGGTCTCGAAGTACTCGCGCGTGGGGCGCGGTGTGAAGTAGTCGGGATCGATTTCCAGGAGTGCCGGCAGTGTGAGCGCCAAGTGCGTGAGGATATCATCCTCGATCTGGTTGGTGCCTTCGCGGCGGTAGGCGGTTTGGAGTCCGCCGTCGTACTCCTCCACGCCAGCTGACCAATCGGCGCTGATGAAAACAGACCGGAAGTGGGCGCGTCGCAGCGGCTCGGGGAGCAGATCGAGCAGGCAGTAGTTGCTGCTGGGATCCAGCGCGAGTTGAGCCTCACGAATCGCGCTATGGAGCGATTCGTGAGAAGTGGCGGGAAGATTCATGGGTATCTCCGTTCGGATTGTTGTGGTGTCGGTGTACAGCTAGAAGTTGGGGGTGACGTCGTTGTATCCGAGGTCGACGGTGTACGTCTTCCCCTCGGGTGTCGTGACCTCGAATGTGTTGGGTGATTCAAGGTTGCCGGCGTAGGTGTCGTGGAGGGTTCGCAGTGCGTCGTGAGCCGCTGCGAGGGGGGTGTCAGCGTCGAAGTCCATCGTCCAGGTGACGGTCATTGCGGGCATGGAGGGAAACTCCTTCTGGTCTGCGGAGTGGTCCGCGGGCGAGTCGAGGACCGGTTGGTCCGCGGCGGGGCAGTATCAGCTCGGACGCAACCAGTATGTACATGGACCCCGACAGTGGTGACCGCGCAGGACTGTGGCGCGCTCAGAGCGGTGTCGGCGTGCTGAGATACCTTCGCCGGGTATGCCAACCTCTGACGAGTGCGCGTGGACAGGCTGCGGGCGCAAACCGCTCGGGGAAAGAGAGTAGATGGACACCATCAAAGTCGGTGATGTGGTGCGGGTCAGAATGGGGAAGTATTCGGGCCTTATCGAAGTCGACATGATCGATGAGACGGGGGTGCAGGGGAGAATTCCCTACGCTTCCACGTATACACCGGGCGGCACGTATGAAGGTGCATACCGTGGTCGACAGCACGCTTGGTCGAACCAGATCGTGGAGATAGTCCGACGGGGCGGGTAAAAGGGGTTCGCCGCCCCTGGCGGGGAGCTGATCACAAGTGGGGTGGTGCTCAATCATGCCTGGATCCCAGGTCTCAGGAGAAGGGGAGCACGAAATGCGCAGGGAGCTGTCGGCGCAGCGCGGTACCTAGAGATTCCGATTCAGGATCTTCTAACGTGAGCTGTCGCCGGTTGGCAGGCACCGCATTCCTATTCGGGCTTTCGGCGAAATTGCGGGCCATCAAACGTCCCAAAAGTAGTCGGTGGGTGGGCCGGATAATTCCGGCCAGTGCGCTTGGCTGTTCAGGGGAAAGTGTGGTTAGCCGATTATGCGGTGGCAGAACTCTGGATCGAGGCCTGCCGCGGTGATTTCGGTGTCGAATGCCCCGGTTCGAAACTGGTGGAGGCGTTCGTGGAGTGCCCCGATCATGTCCGGGTAACCGAGGCCCCGCATGGAGTCTTCGACGCGGGCCAGGGTCCATCCGGCGGTATCGAGGATCATCGCCAGGTCATGGAAGTCGCGGCCACGCGCAGAGTCTGCGAGAGCGACCGCCTTGCCGGCTACGACGTCATCGAAGATCAGTCGGAGTCCACCGCCGGGGCGCGCTTCTGGTGGTGTGGATCGTTGGTGATACACCATCTGGACGACAACGGTATCGCCGCTGGGGACGGTAACCCGCATTTGTTTGTCGAGGTCCTGGTCGTGGACGAGTTCGGCAGTCCATCCGTGGGTGTGGCAGGCGGCTGTCACTGCGGCTGCGGCCGCGGTGAAAGCGGCGGCGTCGAGATGGTTGTAGAAGGCGTCGATGTCTTCGGTGTCGCGGTCAACTACGTCGTAGTCGATGAGTGCAGATCCGCCAGCCAATGCGAACCCGAGGTCGGCGATAGCGGTGAGTACGGCGTCTTGGATCAGAGTGCGGGCGTTCACGGGTCGGCGGTCTCCTCGCAGATGGGGGTGCAGCGTTTCCCATGCTGCGCGGACTCGGTGGGGCAGGGCAAGCGCGGGCCATTGGCGGGTGAGGTCGTGGTGATTGATCCAGGTGGTGAACTCGTCGATCCGGGTGGCCTTGGTCAGTGCGCCGCTGTAGAAGCGGCGTATGTCGGCGGGGTCGGCGAAATCGAGTAGGCCGGGTTGCCAATGCAGCTCAACGGGTGGATCGAAGTGGCCCGTGGTGGGGCCGGTGAGGGTTTGGAGGTCGGCGGGTACGAAGGTGTCTGGTGCGAAACGGGGCCGCCACGATGGGCGTAGTCGATACACGCCGCCCGCTTCCATGGCTGCGAGTTTACCGGCTGGCCGAGTGGATTGGTGTGGTCGCCACGCACGTCTCCTGCGGGAACGGACGGGCGGGCGGGCGCAGCGTAGGCGAGGGCGGGTTGATGGATGGCGTTTTCCGCGGAAAACTGGTGAAGCACTCGGGGGCGACGGGTGCCGGCAGGGGGAATGGGCTAGGGCATTGGCATCCCAATCGGGCTTTTTAGAGTTCTTATGGGTCCTTTCATGGGGTATTATTAGAGGCATGAATAACCCCTATTCGGCGTGCGTGTTACCGCATTGTGTGCGAATTATTCGGGTCTTATTGCCGGCGCTTGCGCCGGGCTGTTTGGTGTTATTGGGGCCGCTTGCGGTGCCGATAACAGGAGTCCGGCAGGGCTGGTTAGTGAACCCGGAATGGGGGTGGTGTTTTCGGGCCAGAATCGCCCGCAGGGCGATGTTCAGCGGGCCGCTCAACCCAACCACCACGGAGGCGCTT